>CAYYJE010000012.1:26676-42497 GCA_964472165.1 uncultured Prolixibacteraceae bacterium
TAATCACATGCAGGGACATTGATTTATTTGATGATTTGATGATTTGATGATTTGAAAATTAGAAATCGGGTGTGAGGTTGAAAGGCTGCGCCTATTGCAGGATGATTTTTTTGACTTCCACCGGAACACCCTCTTTGTCGACAAGATACACCAGATACAATCCTTTTCCGCCCCAGCCCGCCAGGTCGATGGCATAATCCTGCTGTTGGAGACCGGAGGTAAAGACCGCCTGACCCAGGCTGTTTTTCACCTGGAGCGACAAACCCCTTTCCCGGGTGAAATTACTGACCGAAACATGAAGCACAGTCCTGGCAGGATTGGGATAAAGGGTTACCAGGTTTTGAGTAATTGGCCCTCCCGCACGGGTGATGGTTCCTTTGATCACCATGGTGTCGGCAACCAAAGTCGACCGGGTGACCAACAGGGTGTCGTACACCGTGCAATGGGTCCCGGTAGTGTCGTAGACCACGATGGAATGGGACAGCGAGGCAGCGCAACCCGCTTCGGTGGCAAGCGCATAGCTCAGGGTTGTTTTACCGAGTCCGGCTTTCATCGGGTTGAATTTCCCCGACTCAAAACCTTCACCGCTGAAAACACCGCCTGAAGGAGTGGCCACCAGCGGAATGGGATCGGCCTGAATGGAAATAAATCCGCCGGGAGTATTAAAGGCAATTACCGGCATGGGATTTACGACCACATCAACCGATGATTCCCTGCTGCAATTCCCGTTCATCACAATCACGGAATAGGTTCCACTTTGGGATACCGTAAGCTGGGGAGAGGTTTCACCGCTATTCCAGCGAAAAGTCTGACCGCCGCCAGCCGTGAGAACGACACTACCCCCTTCACAGAATGTAAGGGGTCCTGATGCCTGAATTGACGGAAAAGGCAGAGGATTCACCTTCACGTCCACAGGGTCGCTGTTGCTGAGACAATCACCTTTTGAAAGGGTTACCGAATATTTCCCGCTTTTAGAAGCCACATAGGTAGTATCCACTGCACCGGCAAGAAGAGAATCGTTCCGGAACCACTGATAAGTGGCACCGGACTCTGTACTTGTTTTAAGGGTTACCGAACCACCCTGGCAAAACTCCAGCTGACCGGAAGCAGTGACTTTCGCAACGGTGAATCCGGGACATGACCGGTAAAGCGCCTTTACCTCCCTTTCAGTAAGCGCTCTTCCCCAAAAACCGATGTCGTCGACATTTCCCTTGAAATACCAGTTTGTGGAGCAGGTAGGCATACCTCCGGCAATGCGGCCAATCTCCAGATCCTGTTTAAAAACCGGGATCGATCCCGAAGTACGCTTCGAAGAAACCATCTTCCCGTTTACATACAAACGGGCTGTAGAGCCGTCGAACACACCCACGTAATGGTTCCACTTTGCGTTGTTGTAAATAACCGTATCCTCCGCGGCATGAACCGCAAAATTATCTTTGGTCTTGATATTAAAGTTCACTCCCTTGTTGGTATCCGACACATCAATCGAGAATTGTTCACGGTTATAAGCCACTGTCCCCCCGAAGTTGTTCCATTTTCCGATCACCCCGGCAGAACCATGGTGGGCATCTGTGAGCAGCCACAGGGAAATGGTCAGTGCCGTTTCCGGATTCAGTATCGCCGTGTCCCTGACATCCACATAATCTGAAATACCGTTCAGGGAGAGGCTCCCGTTTGCTGAACCGAAACGGTCGGTTGAAAAGCTGCCGCCGTGCATCCTGCCGTGGTTGTCATGGCCACTCTCATCACTGGCATTTCCGTTAAACGAATACCAGGCTGCCAGTCCGTTCCGGGGAACGTAAGAAGGCAGGATCTGCGAATATCCCGGTAAAGCCAGGATGAACAAAAAAAATACAAACGTATAGTAACGCATAATGCAGAATTTTAGTGTTAATGTGACCTGCGCCCAAACATCCGGCACAAAATAAAGAATAAAGCACCAAATAAAACAAAAATTTGTGGGGATATGTTCAGCCCTTCCTGTGGATAAATAAAGAGGGGATCAACCATGCTCCCGGCTGATTCTTCCACGGTTCCAGGAGAAATAGATCCCTGCTGCACTGATCAGCGCAAAAACCGTGAATCCCCACTTCATGGCTTTCATAAAAAGAGGACCGGAAACTTCACCGATTGTGAGCTTCCCGAAAATCGCCGAAAAGAAGAGCGTGGCGATGGTCATGCTTACAATCTGCCCCAGTACCCTCATGGTGGAAGCGGTTCCGGAAGCCTGTCCGTATTGTGAGCGGTCGACTGAACTCATGATGGTATTCATGTTGGGCGAAGAGAAAAGGGCAAATCCCAACCCCACCCCGGCAAGCTGAACAATGATCAGCCAGATAGGTGTTGCATCAGTAAGCAGGGCAAAGGAACCCAAGCCCAGGGTACAGCATGTCATCCCCAGGGAGGTAAGATAACGGGGCTGGATCCGGTCAGAGAGGCGGCCGGTTACCGGCGAAAGAAGTGCCATGACCACCGGCTGGGCAATCAATATTGTACCTGCATCACTTGGATTTAATCCCCTGACTTTCTGAAGGTACAAACTCAACAGGAAAACGATGGCAAATGTAGCGCTGTAATTAATCAGCGCGGCCATGTTCGAGAAGGCAAACAACCGGTTATGGGTGAAAAGCCGGGTATCGATCACAGGCATGGAAGATCGCTTCTCCAGCATCCAAAAGGTGACAAGCAGCAACAAACCACCCCCCATCAATATCCATCCCGCCGTTGAAGGAATACGCGCCGAGCCGAAGACCATGGCCACCAGTCCTGCCATATAAAACAGGGTTCCTTTCAGGTCGATCCTCCGGTTTGCCGGTAATTCTGCCTCATCTTTTCCCAGAAAAAGAAATGCAATCAGGGTAGTGAACACACTCAGCGAACCGGAGATAAGGAAGATGGAGCGCCAACCCAGGTACTGGGTAAGCATTCCCCCCACAAAAGGTCCGAAAGCCAGCCCCAGGTATACAGCCGATACGGACATTCCGAGTACCCGTCCTCTGTACCGGGGAGGAAATGAGGATACCAGGATGGCTGACCCGGTGGTATTGGTGAAAGCAGCCCCTATCCCCTGGAGAAATCGGAACACGATAAGCCAGAATCCCGATCCTGCCAGTCCGCACAATATCGAAGAGAGGGTAAAGAGTACGATCCCGGCTTTAAACAACTTCCTGATGCCTGACATATCCCCCCAGCGACCCACGGGAAGCATGAGCATGGCTGTGGAAAGCAGAAAAGAGGTAACAATCCAGCTCAGCGATACCGCATTCAGGTTAAAATCCTCCCCTATTGCCGGCAGCGCAATATTAATCGAAGAAATAAGGAATGTCCCCATGAAGGAGGTGACAGCTACAACCGCAATCAGGGATATTTGCCGTTTATTCCATTCCATGCACAGGGTATTGAACCAATCCTGAAATTCTTATTTCCCGATGAGGACTTTGGCCACCACCGGCTGATGATCGGAAGGATAGCGTTGTGATTTGCTGTCGGTGAGTACCCCGTATTTGAGTACCCTGATGGGATCGCTCACAAAAATATAGTCGATGCGGTTTTTCATCGGGGCGTTGAAATCAAAGCTGTTGAATGTTCCCACCGGTCCGTAAGGGGCCATTTCTGAAACCTGGTACGCATCTTTCAGGATGCTCTGCATGGTTTTGATCTGTTCGGTTTCCGGGGTGGAATTGAAATCGCCCACACAAATCACGGGATACCCGGCAGCGATCTCCTTGATTTTTTGCACCATAAGTTTACCGGATTCCTGACGGGCTTTCACCCCCTGGTGATCAAAATGGACACTGAAGAAGTAAAACTGCCTTTTGGTATCCTGATCGCGGAACTTCGCCCAGGAGCAGATCCGGTTGCAACAGGTGGCATCCCATCCTTTTCCCGGAACTCCGGGTGTTTCGCTGAGCCAGAAATCGCCTGAATCCAGCAGTTTAAATCTCGATTTGTGATAGAAGATGGCCGAATGTTCACCCGCATCTTTGCCGTCGTCGCGGCCATGTCCGGTGTAGGCAAATTCTTCCATTTCAAGCAGGTCATTGATCTGACCGATAAAGGCTTCCTGAACCCCGAAAAGTTCGAATTCGTGGTAACGGACCAGGGCTTTTACCTCTTCTTTCCGGTTAGGCCAGGCGTTGATCCCGTCAGAAGCAGTGTTCATGCGGATATTGTATGAAGCCGCAATGATGGGTTTACCGGGTTTCGCCTGGAGAATTTCTGCAGCGAAAAAGACGAATACCAGCGAAATCATAATCTTCTTTGTCATGATGGAAACAGTTTTGATGAAAACAGGGGCTAAAATACTCAAAAAAGAGACATCCCTGCCCTGTGCAAAAAATCAATCACTTCCCGATTAAAGATTTTGCGGTTTTACAGCACACCTGATGACAAAAAAATGACTTCGCTGGTAATTTACAATCACCTGTGTAAGACCTTTTACTGTTTACTTTTTATCTATTACAATAATTTTCAGCGTTTTAGTAAAACTATTGGTTTTCAGGGTACAGAAGTAAATCCCCGGCACCAGGTTGTTGTTTTCATAATGGAGTTGATAGGCACCTGCCCCCTGACGGGTATCGGTTATCCGTGCGATCTCCTTCCCGACTGCGTTATAAAGTGACAGATTCACATCCATTGCTGATGGAATGGAATAGCGGATATGCATCTGGTCAGCCACAGGGTTGGGATAAATCGTAAATTCTGTCTCACTACCCGGAATAGTCATTCCGGTTCCCGGATCCATTACTGAAAAGAGCAGCGGATTGCGGAGGTTACCCATGATCTGGTCGATGCCAAACCGGAGTTCTGCCCCGTCAAGAGGAATCTGCTTTTGCGCGGTCTCATCCCACAGGTAAACTTTTACCGTTTTACCGATATCTGACCGGTCACCATACACCATGGCAAAAGCCATATTTTTGTTTTTCCCTTCCACATATTGAAGGGGGATGGAACCTCTTTCTTCTTCTCCGATAAATGTTTGAAGAAGTAATCCATCATTAGAAGGAAGGCTCCCCAGATCAACAATAGCGGTAAGTGTCATGCAGAATTCATGTTTCAGGGAAAGGCTTCCGGGGTCTGTCGATTTAAGATATGCAAGATTTCCGCCGTTGGTTACAAAAAGTTTGTAGCCTCTTCCAGGCTGGAAATATTGGAGGTTCCCTATCCAGGATCCTTTCTCCGAATCGAATTCCGCAAATTCGAACTGGCTTTTCACCAGGTCGCCCGGGTAAGCTGTCAACAGGTTTCCGAGAACGCTGTTGACTTCCAGAATTCCCGGCCGGGGATACCCGATCCAGTTCCATTTCGTCTGCAGTGGCAACGTTACCTGGCCCGGGTCTTCTCCCACCAAGGTCAGCGTATCTTCATGGGTACTCAGATAAATCATGTATCCCGGCCTGACATCCATACCCGTAAGGGGTCCCTGCCAGCCGGTTTCCCTTGTATATTGGGCAAATGCAGTCTGCGATTTCAGGGTGATGTCATTCCTGGATGCGGGTGAGGTGATACTCTCAAAGACCTTCGCTATTCCCATGTCATCGCTTTCCTTATTCAGGGAGATCCATGTCCACCCTTTCCCCAGTACCATTTCCTGGATCCCTCCGGCAGGATGAAGAATAAACGGATTGCGCGCATTGCCGACCACCCCGTCATTGAAGAAGGTAAGCTCTTCTACCGCACCATATTCAACTCCATTCAGCCCGTCCCACATTCTGAATGTGACAACTTCTCCGGAATGGGCATTGCGGACATGGTATTGCGGGAAGTTGATCCAGTTCAGATCAAACTCCGCATTCTCCGACAGCAGCCGGAGTTTGTGATTCCCCTTTCCGATCGTAAGCATTGCCGGCAATGTGGTATACGCAGCAAAACTTCCGGTGTTGGGAATTACCAGTGTGGCCTGGCTCGCACCGTCGAGAAGGATTTGAATTGTCCGCCCGGCATAAGGGCTGGCCACCCTTAACATGATTTCGAAGTTACCCTCTTTCGTGGCATAGAGGTCATAGTCCACCCAGTTGCTCTTTTTGAAACGGACTGCACCGGAGGTAACGCCATTGTCCACGACGTTGGTAAGATCCTGAACACTCAGATCTGCGACATAGCTTTCAGCTTCGATCAGACTCCCGTTGTTTCCCGGAACATTTCCGAAAACATTGACGAATGCTGCATAGGTTCCCGTTTCCGGAACAAGGGTAATCTTACCTACACCACGCAATTCCCCGTTGACAAAAGCGCCGATCTTATCCCTGACACAGGTGGAGAGGTTCGTGTTCCCGGCATCCCTGCTAAACTGGGCCGTTATGTTCATGTTGTACTCAAAATTACGTTCATCAGCAACCCAGCCAATATCCCTTGCAAAAAGGGAGAGGACAACATGGAGAGTTTCCGGAACATTGTCGACCATGACGATTACATCCCCTTCATACATTCCCGGTTTCAAACCATCCACAACCGTAAAATCGATGGCAAAATTATTTTCCGGAAGTACGGAAGCCGAAATCACCGATGGAAGCAGCCATTCCGGCCATTGCGTCAGGGTGAAAGCCTTACTGACCGTTGCATTGTTATTGAGGTGGGCAGTGACAACGACCCGCTCTCCCTCTTCTGCAGAAGCGGTAATGAATTCAGGGTTCCAGGACACAGGGCTCACATTCACCAGAAAGGACCATTGTGCCGGAGACTCCTGAATATTTCCGTTCAGATCTTTGACACTGTCGACAGAGGCATACAGCATTACGCCTTCTAAAGCAGGCTGACTAAACAGATCGGATGCCGGTACGAGGATGATTTTATTCCCCGAACATTGCGTCGTAAAAGAAAACGTTGAGTCAGCCGACCAAAGCCTGATTTTGGATCCGGTCAGGTTACAGTCGATATTCTTGTCAAATGCGACACTGATTTCCTGTCCAAAGCGCAGGAAACCATCAGCTGGCGAAGGAATTCCGAACGGGGCAATGGAATTGCGGTCAATTTTCCCCCGCTGCTCTGAGGAGTAAGTATAGCCTCCCTGGACTCCACACCATGCCGCTGCACGAATGGAATAAGTTCCGTTTTCAAAACCGGAGACATCAAAGGGATAATCATAAAATTTTTGCACCAAATCAGCTTTGGGAACGACAAAAGCATCGACCCATCCGCTACCCTCCTTTTTAATCTGAAGGGCGACGGATTCCAGGTAGTCGTTGTTCATGTCGTATCCGGTAAAGGCCACATTCAGGATACCATTGCTGGCTTTATTGACCAGCCAGCCGTCACCCGGAAGATGGAGTGCCACATTGGAGCAGGCACTCTGGAAGTTCACGCTGAAAGTGGCATCGTCACCACCAGAATTTTCTGTGATATATGAAAGGCCGCAGGGTGCACCAATAATGATACCTATGTTTTCATAGTTGGAAGCCAGGGGTCCTTTTTCAACCGTCATGGCCACCCGGACAGTCTGGTTGTAATCAATGGTGAAGGTAGCAGGACTGTTGTTGATCTGGTGGCCGCCCAGACGGACAATGGCACCGTCGGGATTAGAGGTCGGTTCAATCTGTACCTGGTAGTCGCGGGTTTCCCGGCTCTGGCTTTTGTTGGTCAGCTCCGCATAAAAGAGTGCCGTACCACCAACAGGAACATTGTTGATCACCGGTGGAAAAACCTCAATGGTAGCCCAGTCCCGGGGCTGAGATCCCGGTTCATTGGGGCAACTGGTGGTACCGAGTTTTAAATCAAAAGCCGGAACATTGTACGCAGTATCGTTTTTTACGTCGATACTGAAATAATCACCCGGATCGTTGTCGCTCAGGACATATCCGACTTTTCGCTGATAAACCGAATCATTTTCCGTTGTAGTGGTCTGCGAATACCTCCAGCTCGATGTCACTCCAGTATCAGTTTCTATCCATGAGCCTGTACTGGCTTCAATTTTCAGTCCCAGGGCAAGATCCCCATTTACAAACGCTTTATACTCAAAAGAGTTTGACGCCGTGGAATCACTGCTGGTTTCCTTGCTGTAAACTGCCCCGGCGCTGAAAGAAATATTCTCGACAAATTCCGCTTTTTCCCGGTTGGACTTATTTTTTGCCAAAACCGCTTCCCAGTGCAGAATGTCATACACATATTCATTGTATTTCAGTTTGTCACTTTCGCTCATCAGGTTGAGATCCTGGCCTCCGGCCAAAACATCCTTCAGCTCATGTAATTTCGGGATCAGTGTTTTTCTGATGTGGCTTTCGGTATAGATAAAGGTGGTTTCAAAACCATCAATGTTTACGGCGAGGGTGGGTTTAACCTCTGCCATACATGATGTCTTGTTAAAGCTAAGCTGGTTTCCCATGGCAAACTCCTGGTTAAATGCTGCTCCGATATAGACGTCTCCGTCGTTCCCGGTAAAATCTTCGAGTTCCGATGTGGAAAACCGTTCATTGAAGGTAACTACTGTTTCAAAACTGTTCTTTTTGGTATTGTCACGTCCTGCTACGAGTTTGAAATCGATATGTGCTCCCACACCCACTTCCATGTTGGTGGAAACGCCTACACCCACAGAATAATCGAGCTTGGCGCCTAACGTCAGGTCGGCATATTCACCGGCTTCTCCTCCCCAGTCAGCCTGAAGCGTATTGGTGGTGTGCACTTCGGTACCCTCTTCCACAAAAGCATAACTCTGGTCTCCCGGAGGATCGTGCAGGATCAGTAGCGGGAACTCTTTGCTTCTGGAAGTAAAAGAAGGAGCCTCCGTTTCCACACCTGTCACCAAAATCCAGAACTCTTTGGTTTCAGGTTTCAGAAATCCCACTTCAGGAATTACATACAAAGGTTTTTCATGGTTGTGCACTGTGCTTTCTGCAATTTTGGGAAGACCACCTTTTAACGTATAATTGGCATAGCCGTTCACAACAGGTATTTCAACCGGTTGGCTCCCATGGTCCCCCGGGAAATCATAAATCTTCAGGACACCTTCGTTAACGGCGCATCGCTCATCGATATTGTCATTGTCGGGATCCGACTGAAGCACCTCGAATACCAGGTTGTATCTCATATTCTGCTCCATCAGGATGACGGTGCCATTGTTGCAGTTGACAACTTCAGCGCCGGCAGATTCCCAATCGACATTTATTTCCAGCGGGGTGAAATAGATAAAATCGGCATGGGGAATCACCTCTGTCCGGGTGGTGTCAGAAATCTGCATAACCAAGGTGTCGGCAGGTGTAATGTCCAAGGCACCGTTGGACAACCTGATGGTATCGGCAGGAGTGATCAGGAGGCTGTCCCGCGTGGCAATGACATCTGTGCTGTCGCGACTAACCAGGTTTACGGAAACGGGCTTATCCCCGATCTGATCCATGATATTGGAATTCACAGGGCTTAATCGGATAACTTTAATTGAATACTTTCTGGCTGGTAAGTCAGTCAGGTTCAGGATTCCGGAAGCATCGACCGTAAACTCCTGGTCAAAGCATCCGGCAGGATCAGAGGTGACCCGGATGGTGGCGCTTGTAGAAACAGGCTGTCCGCACCCGTTCATCACCTTTACCACAATATTGTCGGTCTCACTATCTGTAAAATTGATCGATGACACATCATCTGCCACTGTGACGGTACTTACAGCCGGATCGAACCGGTGATGCAGATACACCGGGGTGAAGGTATAATTCCCAACATCCTGCAAGGTGGTACTCCAGGAGCCATCGGACCTGGTGAAAATATTGCGGTTTTGTCCGTTAACCAGGATCTCCACCCCTGCCAGACCACATCCGCCCGGATATGCAACTTTGCCGCCAATAGAAAAGACACTGTTGTCGGTAAAAGCAATCCCGGTACTCATGGAAGATTGGATGTCCAGTGTTTTTTTCACTGAATCCGGAGTAAAGTCGTGCGGTTTGGTTGCAGGTCCTTTGTAGGGAACGATCATAAATTCCGCCTTGTCATAATAGTAAACATCGCGGATTTCAAAATTACCTTCACTGTCAGTAATCGCGCAATATTTAGTTTTGGTAACCAATGGCGCACCTGCAGGTATGGCAGTGAGCGGGCGGGCACACACTTCTACCCCTGACACCCCGGTTCCCAATACCGATTTGACACTCCCCGAGATAATCCCGTTGGGATTTTTATAACCGGTATCGGTCAGCGGGGAGAACACCTGCCCTGACTTAACGGGAGTAATGTAATAGGTGTAGTTGTAACCCGGGATTGCATCGTTATCGGTATACGCACGGGCGTTTTTACTTACAATACCGAGTTCCTCCCGTCCCGTACTGTCAGGGATACTCCTTTCGATACGGATTTCTTCCGCAAGCGCAGAGAGGTCTGGCCAATCCACTTTCACCCGGTTAATATACAACCCGTCAGAAGCATTGACCAATGCTTTTTTGGCACTCCCCTTCACTGCATTCTGGGAAGTTCGCGTTGAAATGCTTTCACGGTTGTCGTCTTCTGGATTCACAAACCGGGTGCATACCCAATAGTAGAATTCATCATTAGGTTCTACATCGGTGTCTGTCCACGTAAAGGAAGTTCCGTCGCTGGGGAAACCCTGTACCTGACCTATTTTGACTGCATTTGCCGGATTGTTGGTTTTTCCCCGGTAAATGTAATAATTAACATAAGGAATATCTGTGGATTTATTCCATGTCAGTACAATTTTGTCCCAATAAGCCTCAACTGATGCAGCCTGATTGGAGGGGTGCCTGATGGGTTGTGTGGTTATCCGGTAAACCACACTGTACTTCTCCAGTGGCAAGTAGGTTTCTCTCTCCTGTTGCGAAAATGCATAAGGGCCCCACACCCCTGCATCATTTTTATAAAACCCACTCCAGGACCATTCCAGACAATTGTACACTTTTTCACTGTACTCTTTGTACCGTACCCCATAAGAGTTGGTTCTTCCCGGGCCGGCAGGGTATTCAACGTACAAGTTCAGAAGGGGTTCGTCCCCGGTACTAGAATATACAATATTGTCAGGATCGGTGACACCATCCATAAAAATGTCCACGGTATGTTTGGTATAATAGAGGCAATTTACATCGCCCACATGGCCAGAAGACGAGTAATCCCAACTAAAATAAATAAAGTAGTCGGAGTTGGAAGTAATCGTAACGTAAAGGTCAGGAAACATCCGATCAGCACGAACAGCAGAAATCGGAAACAAAAAATAAAAAACCGTTAAACAGACGATTAAAACTTTAGCTTTCATTGTATTGATTTATTGGTTTAATGCTAAACAAACAAAATGAGCTAAAAATAGGAGGCAGTAAGTCAGATATTCAGGGCCCAACAATAAGTAAATTCAACGAATAAGGTGATTACAAGGCTTCCATAAGTTTATCATGTCAGAATATACCAAATATAATAAAAAATATTGTTCAATCCATCAATTTACGAAACATTTTAAGAGCTGTTTATGTAAAAATATCAAAGCCATATGGAAAGTAATTATACATGAAACTGGATCGATGGAAATATATGTTAATTCTGGTCATCTTCCTCTTTAACCAGAAAAATCTGAATGCCCGGATCCTGGGTGATTCGACCTCCCTTTCCCTGTTGAAGAAGGGGGTTAACCACATTTACAACTGCGAATTCAGCCAGGCCAGGGAGGCTATCGGAGAGCTGGAACCCATCTATCCCGGCCACCCTGTGATCCCCCTTTCCCGGGGATTGATTCTTTATTGGGAGAATTTTCCGCTAACACCTTCCTCCCCGGCGCTGGAACCTTTTAAGAAAGAGCTGCTTACCTGTATCAAACAATGTGAGCAGAAAAGGCTTTTACCCGGCGAGACTGAGTATTTGCTGGCTGATATCGGGGCCCGCGGACTTTTACTGACCTTTTATGCCGACAACGGCCTCGGCAGGTCGGTGATCTCCATGGCGGCCCGGACTTACCAGGACGTGGTGAAGGCTTTTGATTACACCGGCACCTTTGCGGATTTCTGCTTTGTCACCGGACTTTACAATTACTACCGGGAGACCTACCCCGAAATGCATCCGTTTTACAAGCCTTTCGCACTGCTATTCCCCCGGGGTGACAAGAATAAAGGACTCCGTCAGCTGGAAAATGCAGCCGGCAATTCCATCTTCCTGAAAGCGGAAGCACTTTCCTTTCTCACCTGGATCAACACCGGATACGAGAGGAATTACGCAGCGGCTCACCGTTACAGCAAAAAACTCCTTACAACCTATCCCCGGAATAACGAATACCTGGCCTTGCATGTAAAAAACCTTCTTCTCCTGAAAGAATACGACGAGGCTGAAACACTGCTTAACAAAGCCAGGCAACCTGAAAGTCCGTGGTTTTCTGTTGAAAAGATGGTATTTCAGGCGATTTTGCAGGAAAAGAAATACAAAAACAACGACAGGGCAGAAACTCTCTTTAAAACAGCACTCAATAAAGCACAGGATTTTGGAGCATATGCAGGAGACTACCTTTCCATCTGCTACTTCGGGCTGAGCCGGATCACGACAGCTAAAGGGGATAGGAAGTCAGGCAGGGAATACCATAAAAAGGCCATGGAACTGACTTCCTATCCACATCTTGATTTTGGGAACTAAGTTCCGTACCGTTGGCACTTTTGTGCACCATTTTCGTATCTTTCATGTGGTTTTTGCGATTATTCAAAACCTTTACTTATTTTTCGCCCAGGATTAAATCTTAAAAATAAAGGAGATGACAAGACCCATTATCAGCCGTCAATATCCCGATAAAAAAGCGATTATTTCGGTGCAGGGAGATTTGACCTACAGTCGGTTGCTGAAGCGGATCCAGCAGTTTGCCCGGCTTTTTGAGGATAAGGGGTACTCCAGGGTAGTCCTGTTCGGAGAAAACTCTCCGGCGTGGGTCTGTGCGTTTTATGCCGCCTTGCAAAACAGGTGCATTGCAATTCCCATCGATTTTCTCTCTTCTGCGGAAGATGTGGCCTACATCATCGAAGACAGCAGGCCCGAACTGGTGTTTATAAGCTCGGCGATGAAGGAGTCGTTCCCCAAAATTGAGGAGAAAATCAGCTATAAGCCCGAAATTATCGTTTTTGAGGAGATCAATCTGGATGATGAAGCCAGCGAAAGTCCATGGCTGAGGCCCGAAGACAATGACACGACAGCAGTCATTATTTATACCTCTGGAACTACCGGCAGTCCGAAAGGGGTTATGCTCTCCTACACCAACATTCATGAAAATATGAATGCAGTCATTGATTGTAAGATCTTTGAGCCTGACCGCCAGGTGATGATCTTCCTGCCTTTGCACCATGTTTTTCCCCTGGTGGGATCCATGTTCACCCCCTTGCATGTGGGAAGCACAATTGTGATGGCCCCTTCGATGCAGTCGGCTGACCTGATGAAAACTTTTGCCGACAATGAAGTGGGTGTATTCCTGGGCGTCCCCCGGCTGTACGAGCTGATGTACCGGGGGATCAGGGCCAAAATCGACAAAAGTGTGGTTGCCAAAACTTTGTTGCGGATCGTATTGACCACGAAGAACCGGAAACTGGGCAAAAAGATATTTGGCAAGGTACACCAGAGCTTCGGCGGACATCTGCAATACATGATTGCCGGAGGAGCTGCACTGAATAAAGAGGTGGGTACTTTTTTCTATGGACTGGGTTTTGATATTCTTGAAGGCTTTGGAATGACGGAAGCCGCTCCGATGATCACCTTCCCCCGTCCGGGAAGGGTAAAAATCGGGTCCACAGGAGAAGCATTGCCCGGACTTGCAGTGGAAATCCGTGACGGCGAAATTGTTGCAAAAGGTCCCAGCATCATGAAAGGCTATTATAACCGCCCTGAGGAAACGGCGGAAGTCATAAAAGACGGCTGGCTCTATACCGGCGACCTGGGATATCTCGACAAAGAAGGTTTTTTATACATCACCGGCAGGAAAAAAGAGATTATTGTGTTGCCTAACGGAAAAAACATCAACCCGGTGGAAATCGAGGGCAAACTGGGTAGCTTTTCGGGAGCCATCAAGGAAGCCGGCGTTTTTATGCACAACGACATGCTTCATGCGGTCATTCTTCCGGATTATACTTTCCTCACTGAAAACAACGTGAAAGATATCGACCAATATTTCCGCGAAAGCGTAATTTCTCCCTTCAATGCCGAAATGAGCTCCTATAAGCGGATTATGCAGTTTACCTTGGTGAAATCGGAACTTCCGCGCACGCGGTTATCCAAACTCCAACGCTTCAAACTGGCAGCTTTGCTCGAACCCAAAGAGAACAAAAAAGAAACCACTACAGAACCCACTACCCCTGAATATCAGGCGATCAAATCGTTTATCGAAAGTCAGGTCGATATGGATATTTTACCCGACCATCATCTGGAATTCGACATTTCGATGGACTCCCTGAATAAATTAAGTCTGATCGAATACATCGAAAAAAACTTTGGAATAAAGCTGAATGAGGAACAGCTGCTCAAATTCCCTTCGATCAGAAAAATGGCAGAGCATATTCAATCCAACAAACTTTTCCACAAAACCGACCAGCATACCGATTGGGCAGGTGACTTAAAGGACGATTCGGAATTGATTTTGCCAAAGTCCCCGTTTATTCTTCGGCCAGCTGTCCGGATTGTCCGTGGGATATTCCGCATGTTCTTCAAATTTGAAGGAAAAGGAATGGAAAATATCCCTGATGGTCCCTGTTTTATTGCGCCGAATCACGAGAGTGCCCTGGATGCCTTTCTGGTACTTTCCTACCTGGATAAGAAGACCCTGAAAGAGACGTTTTCCTATGCCAAAAAGGAACACGTAAAAAGCAGGATCCGCAGGTATCTGGCAAGTCATGCGAATGTGATTGTGATGGATCTGTCGAAAGATCTGAAACACTCCATTCTGAAAATGGCCCAGGTGGTAAAACAAGGCAAAAAGATTCTGATTTTCCCGGAAGGCACCCGCACCAAGAGCGGCAAAATCGGGGATTTTAAAAAGACCTATACGATTTTGAGTACCGAATTGAACATCCCGATTGTTCCGGTTGTCATCTCAGGGGCATATGAGGCCATGTCATCGGGTGCCCATAAGATCAAATACGGGGAAAAGATTACTGTCGAATTCCTGCCGGCGGTATTTCCGGAGAACAGGAACCCTGAGGAATTGAACAACCTTATCAAACAACAGATTATCAAGGTGAAAGAAAAATAGCCGGTCTGTTTTATTAGCCGAATCGCATGCAAATTACGGCCTTACTGATTTTCACAATTACATACATCGGGATTATTTTCACCCGTCTGCCGAAGATCAATGTCGACAGGCCTTCAGCGGCATTTTTCGGTGCGGTGGCCATGATTGTGTTTGGCGTGCTGAGCCTGGAAGATGCGGTTAAAGCGATCGATTACAACACGATTGCCCTATTGCTGGGCATGATGATCATCATTTCTGTCCTACAGCTCGACGGGTTTTTCTCGCTCATTGCCGGGAAGACCCTTTCCTGGTCAAAGACACCCCTGCGTCTGCTGGCAATCATCACCTTTGTCACAGGCATTGCCTCGGCCTTCCTGGTTAACGACGCCGTGGTGCTGTTGTTCACACCGGTCATCATTGCCATCTGCAGGGCATCCTCATTGAATCCGGTCCCCTACCTCATTGCGGAAATCCTTTCAGCAAACATCGGCAGCGCCATGACCATCACCGGAAATCCCCAGAATATGCTTATCGGGATCAGCTCGGACATCGATTATGCCACCTTTTTCTTTAAGCTTTTGCCCGTTTCCGTGTTGGGAATGGCGATGATCGTGGTGGTGGTGCGCTGGTTTTACCGGCCCCATTTCGGATCGAAAGCGGTCATGGCCATTAACGGTGACAAATTTGAATACCGCTTTCAATCCATGAAATTCTCGGTACC
>CAYYJE010000013.1:0-28771 GCA_964472165.1 uncultured Prolixibacteraceae bacterium
TACTGCCTTCATCTATGCTTGCTTTTTATCGGTTTTTTCAATGAAATGGAACTGTTTTCTCAGCCTTTTGGTTTTGTTACGTTCTCCTTTCCGGGAAAAAACAGCATACATCACAGGTACGATCACCATGGTCACAACGGTGGAAAATATGAGCCCTCCGATTACGGTAATCCCCATAGGCCTCCACATTTCAGACCCCTCTCCTGTACTGAGGGCCAGCGGAAGCATTCCCAGGATGGTGGTGGCGGCGGTCATCAGTACCGGGCGCAACCTCGATTTTCCTGACAGCACAATGGCTTCGTTCAGTTTATAACCCCGGTCGCGCATGAGGTTGGTGAAGTCGATCAGCACGATCCCGTTCTTGACTACGATTCCGATCAGCAGCACGGCTCCCAGTCCGGCCACCAGGGTTAAGGTGGTCCCTGTTAAAAACAGTCCCAGAATTACCCCTGTAAATGCAAACGGGATGGAGAACATGATGGCCAGAGGCATACTGAATGACTCAAACTGGGAAGCCATCACAATAAAGACCAGGATCAGACTGACCACCATCAGCATGGCAAGATCTACAAAGGATTCCTGCTGGTCCTCATAGGTTCCCCCCACGTTGATGATCACTTCCTGGGGAACAGGGATATCCTTAATCGCAGCTTTAATATTGACAGCCAGGGTTCCCAGGGGAACCTTGTCCGGCATGGCCGACACGGTAACGAGCCTTTCCTTGCGTTTGTGTTCAATACTGGGTGGGCCCCAGTATTCCTTCACTTCCCCGATCTCCCTGAGTTTGATCTGTTTTCCCATCGGCGAGGTGAGGGTCATCTGCTCCAGATCTGAAACGGAATTCCTGTACTCTTCCGCCAACCTGACCCTGATGTCATATTCGTCGCCTTCTTCCTTGTACTGCGAGGCGACCATGCCGCTGACCCTGTTCCTGATGAAGGTGGAAACTGTAACCGTGTTCAGCCCGTGAAGGGCCATTTTTTCCTTGTCAAGTACTATCTGGAGTTCAGGTTTGTCTTTTTTCCGGCTCACCGTCACGTTCTTGGTTCCTTCCAGATTCACCATTTTTTCCCTGATCTGTTCCGACAACACATTGGTGGTGTTGAAATCATAGCCAAAAATTTCTACGTCTACGGTAGCTGAGCCGCCCATCATCTGGTTGGAGGTGCTGAAAACCGCATTGATGATTTCAGGGAATTGGGTAAATTCCTTACGCATATCATCGGTGATGTCCCAGACACTTTTTTCCCTTTCATCCACATCCTTCAGACGCATCATCAGGTTGATCATATTCGATCCCGTTGTGGTGAACAGGGAAAACATACCTCCTTCATCATCGGCTCCTGAAGAAGAGGACATCAACTGCACTTCCGGATACTTCTCCCTGATCAGTTGTTCCAGCTTACGGGTGGTTTTAATGGTCTCTTCCACGCGGGTACCCGTCTCCAATTCAACAGATACGCTGATACTGCTTTCGTCAGATTCAGGCATGAAGTCGGTCCCGACAAAATTCATCAGGAAAAGTGAAGAAATGAATATAACCAGGGCAGCAATCACCACAAAAAGCTTGTGAGAAAGTGCATACCGGAGTGTTTTGCCATAGAATTCGTCGAGCCACTCAAAAGCGGGCTTCAGCGTACGGTCCCAGCTGAAGCGGCCGTGTTTTTCGTTGGCAGGCCTGATCTTCAGTAATTTTGCCGACAGCATGGGGGTCAGGGTAATGGCAGCGAGTGTGGAAGTCACAATGGTGATGGACACGATCCATCCCAGCTGGTTAAACATGACACCCGTCATCCCTCCGACAAGGGTCAGGGGCATAAACACTGCCACGATCACCAGGGTGGTGATAATAACGGCCACCCACACCTCGTTGGTGGCGTAAATAGCGGCTTCCCTGGGTGAACTACCCCGTTCGATATGTCTGGTGATATTTTCAAGAACCACGATGGCATCGTCGACGACCATCCCGATGGCGATCGACAGGGAGGTAAGGGAGATGACATTGATCGAATTCCCGGTAAAAAAGAGGTAAACAAAAGCCACGATCAGGGATATCGGGATGGTGAGGACAATGATAAAGGTCGCCCTCCACCTGCCCAGGAAGGCCAGTACCACCAGAATCACAAAGAGAAATGCCCACATCAGTGTTTCTGTCAGGTTGTTGATTGATCCCTTGATAAACTCTGATGTATCCATGATCATGTCGATTTGGATATCCGGGGGCAGATCCTGCTTGATTTGTTCCAGGGAAGCGTTGATTTCGCGTGAAACCTTCACCGTATTGGCCCCTGACTGTTTCATGGCAAAAATTCGAAGGCCCTTCTGTCCGTTAATCCGCTCCTCCAGCGACATATCCTTCAGCGAATCACGCACAGCGGCCACATCGCTCAATTTGATGGTTTTTCCGCTGAAGTTGCCTACCACAAGGTCATTCAGGGATGCACTTTCATTGAATTCACCCTGAATCCTTAGCTGGTAATCCGACCGGCCCATCTTGACGTTTCCGGAAGGCATGTTCAGGTTTTCAGCTGCGATCGTATTTCCCAACTGTTCGACGGTCAGGTTATAGGCATCCAGTTTCCGGGGATCGGCATCCACATAAATCACCCGCAAAGGTGCCCCCATCATGCCCACCGAACCGAGACCCTCTATCCTGTTGAGCGGATTGATGATCTTTTCGTCGATCAGCTTTTCAATACCCGGATAACTCTCCTCAGCCGTGATGGCATACACGAGGATGGGCATCATGTTCGTGTTGAACTTAAAGATGGTGGGGCGGTCAGCCCCTTCAGGGAGATAGTCGAATAACCTGTCGGTCACATCCCTGACGTCGTTATTGGCTTCATCGAGGTTGGTACCCCACTCGAATTCCAGGTTGATGATCGAAAGGTTGTCAAACGAAGTGGAGGTGACTTCCTTCAGACCGTCCACGGAATTAAGCGACTCCTCCAGCTGCTTGGTAATGTTGGTTTCTATATCAGCTGCGTTGGCGCCGGCATAGGTGGTCATCACCGAGATGAAGGGGGGCTCGATTTCCGGGTATAGGTCCACGGGCATATTGATCAGCGAATAGATCCCGGCTACAATAATGGCCGTAAAGATCATAATCGTGGTGATCGGTTTGTTAACTGCGGATTTGTATATACTCATTGTTGAGGTATTTTATTGAAAAAATAAAGATAAGGAGGGATCATTGGACAACCTGGACAGCCACCCCATCGAACAGGCGGGACTGCCCACTCACGATTACCCTGTCGCCCGGTGCCAGTTCATCGGAAATGACTTCGATCAGGTCGTCGTACCTGGCGCCGATGGTTACCGAAATACGTTCAGCCTTGCCCCCTTTTTCGACAAAAAGATACCGCTCATTGGATCCCTGCATTTTGAGAACAGCCAATGCGGGCAAAACGACGGCATCGACTTCTTCCAGGTCAAATGAGACCCGTGCAAACATTCCCGGACGTAAAATTCCGTTGGGATTGGAGAGGACCACCTCGGCACTGAAAGTTCTGCTCGCAGGATCTATGGTTGGAAATACCTTGTATATCTTGCCTGAGAATTCACGGTCGGGGTAAATATCGCAACTGATTTTGGCATCCATGCCGTTTTTGATCTGAGGATAATATTTCTCAGAAACGGGAACTATCACTTTAAGCCTGTCAATCTGCACCAAAGTGAGGATGGCAGCCTTGCCGATTGCCGGCACCGGGGCTCCTGAATACATCTCACCGGGTTCGAAGTATTTTCCGGAGATGACCCCGTTGAAGGGAGCCTTTAACCGGGTATTTTCGGTCAGAAATTCCACGTTCGAACGTGCAATGTCAACCTGGGCTTTCATCTGATCGTACTGTTGCTGCGGGATGCTTCCCACTTTCTGCAACGTATCGAGCCGGCCAAAATCGGTGGCCAGGGTTTTCATCTGGATTTCGGCCTGATGCAGTTGGGTGCGGTCCATCTGCACCAGTACGGCACCCCGTGAAACACGGTTGCCCTCTTCCACATAAATGGCTTCAATCCTGCCCGGAGAGGCCGGCGCAAGGTGTACTTCCTCATATCCCTGGAGTGTGGCCGTATATTCCACGGAATGCGCGATTTTCTGCATTTCAAGTTGCATGACTTTTACCATTTCGGTCTTTGACTCTGCTGCAGCAGCTCCCGATGCCTCCTCTTTCTTCTCTTTTCCGTCAGAACAAGCCGACAGGATGACCAGCGCCAGGGCTGAAAATAAAACAGTTATCCGTTTCATGTATATAGTGTTATGTAATTTATTTCAAATTTCCGTAAATTTTATCCAGCTCCAGCTTTGACTGGAGAACCTGGTATATCGCCGAGAGGTAGTCGGTTTCAGCTTTCAGGTAGTTGTTGTCGGCAGTGACAATGTCAAGACCGGAAATCATACCCTGCTCAAACTTCAGCTTTAAGCTGTTGTAAACTCTTCTGGCTACATCAAGATTTTTAACCTGGTTGAGATAGGTTTCATTGGCGTTTCTCAGGTTAAACTGAAGTTGTTTTTCCTGTACCCCGAGCTGTTCAGCAACCAGGTCCCTGGTATTGCGCATGGTCTCCAAATCGATTTTCGCCTGACGTAATTTTGCAGTCTGCTGACCTCCCGTAAAAAGCGGGATACTCAGATTCAATCCCAGCATGTTCTTGGGTGACATGTCGAAGTCGGGTTTAAGAATTTTCTCTGTCCGGTTGTAGAATCCTGTTAAAGTAGGGAGAAATGCAGCATACTGCATTTTAACCTGTTTTACAGTGAGGTCTTCCTGTAATCCCAGCAACTGGTATTCAGGATTCAGATTCACGTTAAAACTGCCTGACAAAGGGGAGCTTTCATTCAATACACGCAAGGCCTCCGTTAACGTACCCTCCACTTCAAAGTCCTCCTCAATGGTCAATCCCAGTTGCAACCGAAGCATGTTCTTTGCCAGTTCCAACTGCCTTTCCGACGATTTTACCAAATTTTCAAGGGAAGAAATCTGTACTCCCAGTTGGTCAAGATCGGTCTGTTCGATAATGCCCACTGTCACCATTGCACTGGTCTTGGTATACACCTCTTTCAGATTAACCTGGTTTTTATTCAGCAAATCGAGGAGTTCTCTCGACATCAGCACCAGGTTGTAACCGCTGGTCACCTGCGCGAGAATATCCAGTTCACTTTTTTCATAACTTTTCTCAGTCAAAGTCTTACCCAGTCTGGCCAGTTCAATTCCTACGAAATAAGGGCCGTTGAACAAAAGCTGTCCTATCTGCAGGTTGAAATTGCTCGTAGGTCTGATGGGTATCTCGGTCGGAGGTGCGTCCTCCACAAACCGGATGGAGAGTTTTGCTCCCAGCGCATTGGAATAATCCAGTGTGGAGGAAACCTGTGGTAAACCAGCCGAAATGGCCTCCTTAAGCTGATACCGGGCCTTGTCAATGGCCATTCCCGCGTTCTTCAGGGTTTTATTGTACTGAATCGCCTGCTTTTTGGCCCCTTCAAGGTCGAGTTTCAACATTTCCTGTGCTGACATGGATATGGCCATCCACACCATCAGGACCGTCAAAGAAATCTGTTTTACTTTCATCTTCTTGTTTCGAACTATCTTGTTTCTATATTACTTCGTGTTTGATTACCTGCCGGGAATAAACTCACCTGGCTTCGATCAGCTTCAATCCCTCCGGCGTGCAAATACCCCTGAAATAGGGCAGAAAAATGTTGTCGAGCGCTTCCTGCCGGGTCATCTTCATCTGTTTCAGCGCCTGACTGTTGTGAAACATCACAATCAATTCGAGGATGAACGTATCGACAAGATCGATTTTCAGCTCCTCCCGGAAAATCCCCTCCTTGATCCCCCGTTCCAGTAACGTGTAGGAAACCGAAAATTCCCTGCACTTTTCCCGGTTTGCATAGTAGGAAGTCTGCAATCGGACAAAATAACGCTGAAGGTCCTCCAGAATGACCGGATTTGATTCCATCATTTGTCTGTGCTGTGCGTCGATCATTACAAAAATCGCTTCCACCACATTGTCAGCCTTCCTGACCAGATCAAGGACACTTTTGTTGCTCTCCATAATCATGTACTCAATGGAATGGAGCATCAGGGTATCCTTGTCGGGGAAAAGCTCGTAGATCGTCCGTTTGGAAATCCCCATGTCTGCAGCAATGTAGTCCATGGTAAGACTTTTCATGCCCATCATCCGGAACAACTCACCTGTACGCTGCAGTATTTTTTCTCTTGTTTCCATGTTTTTTAAATCGCTACAAAACTAGAAAACTAATTCGGTTTTTTAGTTTTCTTTCTTCCCCACAACCCATAATTTAACATTCAAAAAACACAGGTAAAAAAAATTGCCGTTGGCAGGAGCCAGCGGCAATTTGAAAGATCACGGATAATATGCGAAAGCTTTTATTTTGTGAATTCCATCGCAGCCATCCGTTTGTAATAATTATATCTCCATTTTGCATTTTCCTCGGCGGAAGCAAAAAGTTCTTCGGCCACTTCAGGGAAGGATTTCTTCAGGGAGGTGTAACGAACCTCCCCATTGAGGAATTCCCTGAATTTCGACCAGTCGGGTTCTTTGGAATCGAGCTGGAAGGGATTTTTACCTTCGGCTTCAAGCATGGGGTTATAGCGGTACAATGCCCAGTAACCGGCTTCAACTGCTCTTTTCATCTCCTCGTTCGATTTCCCCATGGTATTCCGGAGACCGTGGTTGATACAGGGTGAGTAGGCGATGATCAGGGAAGGTCCCGGATAGGCTTCGGCTTCCTTAAGGGCATTGAGGTACTGCGACTGGTTTGCCCCGATGGCCACCTGTGCCACATACACATATCCATAGGAGAACATCATGGCTCCCAGGTCTTTTTTGCGGACTCTTTTTCCGGCAGCGGCAAATTTTGCTACGGCACCCACTGGGGTTGCCTTGGATGATTGTCCCCCGGTGTTGGAATAGACTTCGGTATCCATAACCAGCACGTTGATGTCCTTGCCACTGGCCATTACATGGTCGAGACCGCCATATCCGATGTCATAGGCCCATCCGTCGCCACCAAACACCCAGATCGATTTTTTCACCAGGTATTGTTTAAGGTTCAGGATGTCCTGTGCATACTTCCCGGTTTTTCCCTGGAGCACGTCCACCACTTTAGCCGAAGCTTTTACGGATCCGTCGGCGTTGTCCTTATTCTCAAGCCAGGCTTTAAAGGCTTCCTTCTCTTCTTCCGTGATGCCGTTCTGCATTTCTTCAGTCATGATCATGGCAATCCGGTCGCGTTGCGCGGCAACCCCTTCAGACATACCGAAACCATACTCCGCGTTGTCTTCGAAAAGCGAGTTGGCCCATGCCGGTCCGTGTCCCGAATTTTTGTTCTTCGTGTAGGGAGTGGCGGGTGCCGATCCTCCATAGATGGAAGAGCAACCGGTGGCATTCCCGACCATCATCCGTTCGCCGAAAAGCTGGGTGATCAGTTTGATATGGGGTGTTTCGCCGCAACCTGCGCAGGCACCTGAGAATTCAAACAGCGGTTGTGCGAACTGGGTATTCTTCACCAGTTTCGACTTTTCGACCACGTTTTCCTTCAGGCTGACCTTGTTAAAGAGGTACTCCCAATTGTTGATCTGGTCACGTTGTGTATCAAGCGGTTGCATGAAGAGCGCCTTTTCCTTGGAGGGGCAGATATCGGCACAGTTGCCACATCCGGTACAGTCGAGTACGCTGACCTGAATGCGGAAATTAAGTCCGCCGAAAGTCTTGACAGGGGTGGCCTGGCGTAAAATCATGCCTTCCGGTACGTTGGCCGATTCGGTTTCATCAAGGAGGAAAGGCCGGATGGCAGCGTGTGGGCATACATAGGCACACTGGTTACACTGGATGCAGTTGTCGGGATTCCATTCCGGAACCGTAACAGCGATTCCCCGTTTTTCGTAGGCTGCCGTTCCCGGCAGGAAGGTTCCGTCTTCATACCCCACAAAGGTGGAAACCGGAAGGTCATCCCCCTGCTGGGCATTCATCACATCTACCAGTCCGGTGATGTATTTTGGGCGCAGGGTAATATCGGGCGCTTCATCCTTCACCACGATGTTTTTCCATTCGTCGGGGACATTCACCTTCACGACGTTCTCTCCCCCGGCATCGATGGCAGCGTAGTTCATTTTCACAATCTGCTCACCCTTTTTGCCATAGGTTTTGAGAATCGCATGCTTCATCTCTTCGACCGCCAGCTCAAACGGGATCACCTGGGTGATCTTGAAGAATGCCGACTGCATAATGGTATTGGTGCGGTTGCCCAGTCCAAGTTCAACGCCCAATTGGGTTCCGTTGATGATGTAAAAATTGATTCCGTTTTCCGCGAGATATTTTTTCATCTCGTCGGGGAGCCGGAGTTTGGTTTCTTCCTCGTCCCAGATTGAATTCAAGAGGAAAGATCCGCCTTTTTTAAGTCCTCTCAGCACATCATACAGGTTAATATAGGCCGGTACATGGCAGGCGACGAAGTCGGGAGTGGTCACCAGATAGGTCGACCTGATCGGTTTGTCGCCGAAACGGAGGTGTGAACAGGTAAAACCGCCCGATTTCTTGGAGTCATACTGGAAATAGCCCTGGCAGTATTTGTCGGTGGCTTCACCGATGATCTTGATAGAATTCTTGTTGGCTCCTACCGTTCCGTCGGATCCAAGCCCATAGAATTTTGCCTGGTAGGTGCCCTTCGGGGAGAGGTCCACTTCGGCCTTCATTGGCAGTGATTTGAACGTCACATCATCCACGATGCCGATGGTAAAATCGTTTTTCGGCTCCGCCATTTCCAAATTTTCATACACGGAGAGAATTTGTGCCGACGTGGTATCCTTTGAACCCAGACCGTAACGTCCGCCTACAATGAGCGGGGTACGGCCGGTTCCGTAGAAGAGCGATTTGATGTCGTGGTACAGGGGTTCTCCTTCCGATCCCGGTTCTTTGGCCCTGTCGAGCACAGCGATCCGCTTAACCGAATCAGGCAGCACATTGTAAAAATATTTGGGAGAGAAAGGCCTGAACAGGTGAACCACAATGAGTCCGACCTTTTTGCCCTGACCATTCAGATAGTCGATGGTTTCCCTGATGGTTTCGGTAACCGAGCCCATGGCCACGATAATGTTCTCCGCGTCGGGTGCGCCATAATAGACAAAGGGGTGGTATTCCCTTCCGGTGAGTTTGGTAATTTCCTGCATGTAGCCTTCCACGATGTCGGGGACGGCATCATAAAACCTATTGGAGGCTTCTTTGGCCTGAAAGAAAATATCAGGGTTCTGTGCTGAACCGCGGGTGACGGGATGTTCCGGATTCAGGGCACGGTCACGGAAAGCCTGGATGGCTTCCATATCAACAAGGGGCAACATATCCTCCGTGGTGATCATATTGATTTTCTGGATCTCATGAGAAGTCCGGAAGCCATCGAAGAAAGAGACAAAGGGAATCCTTGATTTCAGGGTGGCGAGGTGTGAAACACCGGCCAGGTCCATTTCTTCCTGCACCGACCCTGCTCCCAACATGGCAAAACCAGTCTGACGGGCAGCATAAATATCACTGTGGTCGCCGAAAATGGAAAGGGCATGACCCGCCAGGGCCCTTGCACTCACATGAAATACGGCCGGCAGTAACTCCCCGGCAATTTTGTACATGTTGGGGATCATCAGCAGCAATCCCTGGGAAGCGGTATAGGTAGTGGTCAATGCCCCTGATTGCAGGGCTCCGTGCACTGCACCGGCGGCACCTCCCTCACTCTGCATCTCGGCCAGCCGGACTGGCCTGCCGAACATGTTCTTCTTGCCATTGGCTGCCCATTCGTCCACATACTCCGCCATGGTGGACGACGGGGTGATCGGATAAATACAGGCAACCTCGCTGAACATGTAACTGATGTGCGCAGCTGCATAATTGCCGTCACACGTAACGAATTTCTTTTGCTTTGCCATAATTTTGTGTGCTTTATTTGTCGTTAGTTTATATGATTCATTAATAAAGGAACCCGAACAGCCAAAGCGGAATCTTGTTTCCCTCTCCCGTTTCGATCATATCCGCCGCACAGTATTGTCCCGGAGCAGCTTCGCTCTTTCTTCCTCCTACAGTAAAATGGTATTTTTCGTTTACCAGAAAATCAGCTTCTGCCGAAAACTGCACCTTGTTGGAAATTCCCGTCTGGTTCAGAAAGAAAGTCTGCCTCATATTGTTGTTGTCGGCTCTTTCCGGAATCATGGTATGCAGGATATTGGTATTGTGAAGAAATACCTTTACAGGTTTCTTTGCCATATCTTCATCCCCATTGCCGTACAAAAGCCTGATCAGCTTAGCATTTTTAAGATAGTTGAGGTAATTCATCACCGTAGCCCGGGATGTACCGATTGCAGAAGCCAGCTTGCTCACATTGGGAGAAAGCGGTGTTTCGAGTGCAATGGTGTAGAGCAGTTTCCGAAGACGCGGCAGGTATTTCAACTCAATCTGGTTAAAATAGGGTATGTCAATTTCCAGTGCAAGATTGATATTTTTCAGCAGGATGTCGGAATAAAAATGACCCGCTTTCATAAAATAAGGATAATATCCATTGCGCAAATAATCACTGAACCAGGCCAGTGGTTTGACTTTCTCAGTGATTTCCTGTGAATATTTCACGTGGTCCGTCAAAATTTCATCAAAAGTCAGGGGATTGAAGTTCTCTCCGGTTTTGTAATTCAGATATTCCCTGAAAGAAAGTCCTTCGAGGTGGTACAAATTTACGATTCCCTGCAACTCCGGATTTTCATCGGTTACCCTCAGCACAGGAGAAGCTGTAAATACAATTCTGAGGTCGGGAATCTCATCGTAACATTTGCGCAGCTCCGACGACCAGTCGGGGTATTTATTAATCTGGTCCAGAAAAAGAATTTTTCCGCCAAGTTTTGAAAATTCATCTGCAAAAGAGAAAATTCTGCGCCTCGTAAAATAAAAATTATTCAAGTTAACATAAAGCACAGACCTGTCGTAACCGAAATTATTCCGGATGAAATTAAGAAGGAAAGTAGTTTTTCCAACGCCCCGGAAACCTTTAATCGAGATCAGCCGTTGGGTCCAGTCAATCTGGCCGGCCAGTCTGCGTTCCAAAGTTTGCCCGGTACTTTCCAGCAAAAGGGAGTGGTTGTTGATCAGTGTATCCAAATCACAAAATTCAAAAAACAAAAATAGCATATAAAATCTTTTTTTTGCAATCTGAAGATTACAAAAAACAGCTTTATATGCTATTTATAATTATTAAAAATAAGTTTTCGGAAGGAACCTCTCCTACCCTTAGATGTCGGAATTCATGGATATCAGGAATTCTTCGACCGATTTGGTTTTCATCAGCCGATCTTTCATAAAGTCCATGGCTTCCAGGGAGTTCATGCCACCCAGGTAATTCCGCAGAATCCAGATTTTGTCGAGGATATAACGGGAAAGGAGCAAATCTTCGCGCCGGGTACTGGAGGCGGGTATGTCGACAGAGGGATAAATCCGTTTGTTGGAGAGTTTCCGGTCGAGTTGGAGTTCCATATTACCCGTACCCTTGAATTCCTCAAAAATCACCTCGTCCATTTTTGATCCGGTTTCGGTAAGTGCGGTAGCCAGGATAGTCAGGGAGCCGCCTTCCTCAATATTTCGTGCCGCTCCGAAAAACCGTTTAGGTTTGTGGAGCGCATTGGCATCGACACCTCCTGAGAGTACTTTTCCGGAGGCAGGTTGTACGGTGTTATAGGCACGGGCCAGGCGGGTGATGGAATCGAGCAGGATGACCACGTCGTGACCACATTCCACAAGCCGCTTTGCTTTTTCAAGGACCATGCCGGCAACCCTCACGTGACGGTCGGCAGGCTCATCAAATGTGGAAGAGATCACTTCGGCATTGACACTTCTGGCCATGTCAGTTACCTCTTCCGGGCGTTCATCGATAAGCAGCACAATCATGTAAACCTCAGGATGATTTGCCGCAATGGCGTTTGCAATTTCCTTCAGCAAAACTGTTTTCCCGGTTTTGGGCTGTGCAACAATTAATCCGCGCTGCCCTTTACCAATCGGGGCAAACATATCGACAATCCGGGTAGAGATGTTGTCGTGGCCGTTCCCGGTAAGTTCAAATTTCTCGTTGGGGAAGAGTGGAGTAAGGTGTTCAAAAGGTACCCTGTCGCGGATATATTCCGGGCTCCTGCCATTGATTTCAATCACTTTGATGAGCGGGAAAAATTTCTCCCCTTCTTTCGGTGGCCGGATCGTGCCCCTGATGGTATCCCCGGTTTTCAGTCCGAAAAGCTTGATCTGGGACTGGGAAACATAAATATCGTCAGGTGAATTCAGGTAATTGAAATCAGCCGAACGGAGGAAACCATACCCCTCGGTCATAATTTCGAGCACACCGGTATTGGCTACAATTCCGTCGAATTCGTAATTTTTGTCAATGTTGTTTTTTTCGGGCGTCTTTTCGGGTTGTCTGATATTTTTATGTCCCGGATTCTCTTTTTTCTGCCAGTCGGGTTGCTTGAACTTCCGTTGAAATCCCTGAGTTGCCGGTGTAAGGACAGGTTCTGCATTCTCCTGTTCAGGAGAAGCCTCCACCTGTTCTTCCATCTCCTGCCCATTCTCTTCCATGTCGGAAGGATCCTCTCCTTCCAGGTCAGGTTCAACTTCCAGGTCACTCACACTTAAAATAGAGTCATCGTCTCTTTCTACCTGTTTGGTTTCAGACACTGTATCTTTTCCCTTTTTAATCACCTTGTCGCGCGAAAACTCCCTCATAATAGCCCTTAACTGCTCATGACGGGAAGGTTGGGGGGTTTCCCTGCCGGGAACATTGCTGTCGTCGGGAACGGGGATTTCAGTTTCGGGAATCTCTTCATTTTCAGGAGTAAAGGTGTGCAGTGGTTGAACGGCATTTTCCCTGCCGATCACCTGTTTAATCAGGTCCTTGTAACTGCGTTTCACTTTCGGCTCCTTTTGACCGGTTACAGTTTCATCCCCGGGATTTTCAGCCTTTGTACCATCAGGAACCTGGTCTTTGATGCTTTTAAGCTGAATCCTTTTGGATTTGGTTTCTGCCGGCAGAATTTTCTTTTCAGAGTTTTGAATTGCCTGGGTATCCAGTATCTTATATATCAAATCCTGCTTCTTGTAAGATTCGACCCTCTTGATCTTCAATTCTTTTCCAATTTCTCTCAACTCGGGCAGCAATTTTTTGTTGAGTTCCAGAATATCAAACATGGCACTACTATTATTTATGATTCAATATGGTTGTAAATGAAAGCTAAGGACAGGAAATCGGAGGAGATAAAACAACAACGAAATGTGGGGCAAAAGTAGCCATATTTCAGCAAAAACCAAAAAGCTGTTTTAAATTTTATCTTTTTTTTATGGTTTAACACTTCTTCCGCCACTCTTTTACTGGTTTTGCCGGTTTTGAAATCGGTGAACGCCGAGGCAGAGACCGGAAACCGGGCAGGTTTTTCCTTAAATTTTTCGCTTGAAATTAAGATTTCACCGATATTTATGCGATGACAACCGGAATTGGCAAGAAATTACTATCTTCACAGCGATTGACAAAAACACCCATTCTGACTGACGCAAACCAGATGCGGTTATTTTTTTAGCGCGATGAGGCAGCTTAAAATATCGAAGCAGGTAACAAACCGGGACACACTGTCATTGGACAAGTACCTGCATGAGATCGGGAAAATCGAGTTGCTCAGTCCGGAACATGAGGTAGAACTTGCCAAGCGGGTTAAATTGGGTGACAGACAGGCATTTGAATCGCTGATCAAGGCTAACCTCAGGTTTGTGGTTTCGGTTTCCAAACAATACCAAAATCAGGGTTTGAGTTTATCTGATCTGATCAATGAAGGCAATCTGGGACTTATCAAAGCTGCTGAACGTTTTGACGAAACACGGGGTTTCAAATTTATTTCCTATGCGGTGTGGTGGATCAGGCAGAGTATTTTACAGGCCCTTGCTGAAAATGCCAGGATTGTCAGGCTGCCGCTGAACAAGATAGGGTCAATTACCAAGATCAACCGTGCCTTCAGCCAACTGGAACAGGAATATCAAAGGGAACCTACACCGGAAGAACTTTCGGCCATCCTTGAGCTGAAACCCGAATTAATCGAAGATTCCCTCAGTATGTCGGTGTTGCACGTTTCCATGGATGCTCCCCTGCATGACGACGACGACAATAACCTGTACGATGTCATGCTCAACAACGATTCACCCAGTGCCGACAACGAACTGCTCAGGAACTCCCTCAGGAGCGAAATCGAACGTTCACTTTCCACACTCAGTGAAAGGGAAGCAGATATCCTGCGCTACTTTTTCGGGTTGAACGAATACCCACCCTTAACCCTGGAAGAGATCGGCGAAAAACTGGACCTTACGCGGGAACGTGTGAGACAGATTAAGGAAAAAGCGATCAAAAAACTGAAAAACAAATACCGTAATCAACTACTGAAATCCTATCTGGGTCAGTAGTTCCAATTCCCTCTATGAAACGACTCATTGCTCCTTCAATCCTCGCAGCAAATTTCAACAACCTGGGTGCAGACATCACGATGCTCAACAACAGTGAAGCAGACTGGATTCATTTCGACGTAATGGACGGCGTGTTTGTGCCCAATATTTCTTTCGGAATTCCTGTCATTGAACATGTATCGAGAATTGCGTCAAAACCCCTTGATGTGCATCTGATGATCTGTGATCCCGACAAGTTTATTATTCCCTTCGCAAAAGCCGGGGCTTCGGTAATCACCGTGCATTGGGAGACCTGTCCCCACCTGCACCGCACCGTCTCACTGATCAGGGAACAGGGCATCATGGCGGCCGTGTGTCTGAATCCGCACACCCCTGTTCACATGCTCGAAAACATCCTGGGTGACCTTGACATGGTACTCCTCATGTCGGTGAATCCGGGTTTCGGAGGTCAGAAATTCATTGAAGGGAGCTACCGGAAGGTCAGCCTCCTCCGGGAAATGATCGAACAGAAAAATCCGCAATGTTTGATCGAAGTGGACGGAGGAGTCAACTTTGAGACCGGAAGCCGTTTGTTCAGGGAAGGCGCCGATGTGCTGGTTGCAGGCAGTTTTGTATTCAATTCACCAGACCCGGCCCAAACCATTCATGGCTTAAAAAATTGCTGATCAGAAACCGGGAACCATCATTTTCCGGCCAGTCAATTCCGCTTCCTCTTTTCCTTTTAATATTTCAACCAGTTTGAGCGAAAAAAGGAGGGCAGCCCCTGCCCCGTTGGCAGTGACGATGTGCTGATCTTCCACTACGGGTTCGTTCCTGATCCTTGCATGGAGCATGTACCGGCCGTACCCCGGATAACAGGTGGCGTTCATCTCGTCGAGGATTCCCAGATTCCCCAAAACCATCGGCGCGGCACAAATGGCAGCCAGGTATTTTTTGCGGTGGTGAAAATCCATGATTACCTTTTTCAAACCCTCATGGTCATTCAGATTCATGGTACCAGGCATACCTCCGGGTAGAATCACCATTTCCACATCCGAAAAATCCACCTCCTCAAACAACTCATCGGCCAGTACCCTGATCTGATGCGCCCCTGTCACCTCCAAACTGTCAGTCAGCGATACCATCTTTACATCAATGTCAGCCCGGCGAAGCACATCTGCTATAGTGATGGCTTCTATCTCTTCAAAACCGGTCGTCAGAAACAACACTGTACTTTTCATGATTCAGTTAAATATTCCCCTGTAAGATACAATTTTTCTTTCACTACACTGCTACGGCCTTTCTTAAAACTAAAAATGCGGATTCCCTTCCGGGAAACCGCATCGTGGACAACTATCGTACCTTTCTAATTTAAGGAATATTCCACCAGTATTTTTTCAAGCTTCTTCCGTGTGAAGAATATCCTGCTCTTCACTGTTCCGAGCGGAAGATCAAGCTCCTCTGCAATCTCCTTGTATTTGTAACCTTCGAGAAACATGGTGAAGGGAATCCGGTATTCATCATCAAGGGCAAGGATGGTTTGGCTGATTTCAGCGGAACTGTATGCCGATTCAGCCGAAGGATACTCATACCCTGCAGAGAAGGCCACGGGGAGAAAATTGTCAGAACTGTCAAAAGTGCGCCTTGTTTTGCTGTTGCGCCTGTAATCATTGATAAATGTATTCTTCATTATCGTATACACCCAGGCTTTCAGGTTGGTATCGCTGGCATATTTATCACGGTTGCTTAATGCTTTCAACATTGTTTCCTGCAACAAGTCATCGGCTTTCTCCCTGTCTGCAGTCAGGCTCAATGCGTAATTGTGAAGTTTACTTTGTAAACCCAGTAACGTGTGATTAAACTGAAGTTGAGTCATGGCATGCATTTTTTAAGTTTCGTGCTGCAAAGATAGTGAACCCAAATAAAATATTAAAAGGTTTTTATATTTATTATACTTTATTTTATCTATGGGTTATCGACAAAATCGATAGAGTCCGTTATTTCTGTTTACAGCGTCAATGCGGGTCATTCTTTAATGGGGTATTGACTGAATGAACGAGAAATGTTACATTTGCAGCGTATTTACACAGAAATAATAAAACGCCGATGTTAAAAGGTATTATGTCAATTTCAGGTCAGCCGGGTTTGTATAAAATGGTTGCTGAAGCGAAGAACAGGATAATCGTGGAGTCATTGACTACGGGCAAACGGATACCGGTGAGCACGACTGCTAAAATAAGTTCACTGGAAGAAATTGCCATCTATACCCAATCGGGGGATATCTCCCTGAAAGAGGTGTTTAAAAGCATTTCTGAAAAAGAATTGGGTAATCTGCTTCCCGACCCGAAGGGTTTGAACCAGGACATCAGATCCTTTTTTGAGAAAGTACTGCCTGAATACGACCAGGAGAGGGTTTATGTGTCCGACATCCGCAAAATTCTGATCTGGTACAGTATACTCCAGGAGAACAACCTGCTCGATTTCAGCGAAGATGAAACTGACCGGGAGGAAAGTCCTGCACCTGCCGAAGGGGAGGCCCAGTCAGAATAAGGAAGCGGTTTTTCCGGGGAGTTGGACAATGCCCTGTTCCACATTCTTTGACAGAATCATCTCGAACAGTTTTACGGTAGCCAGGGCATCTCCGGAAGCCCGGTGACGGTTGTTCAACTCAATACCGAGATCAGCACACAGTTTTCCGAGGGAATAGGAACCATGCCCGGGAAACAATTTACGGGAAAGCTGTACAGTGCAAAGTTTTTTGCGGTCAAATTCATACCCGATCCGCCCGAACTCCTCCCTGATAAACTGGTAATCAAAATTGACATTGTGCGCCACGAAAATTCTCCCTGCGGTCAATTCCACAATCTTTCGCGCAATCTGGTAGAACTTGGGCGCAGAAGCAACCATTTCGTTGGTGATTCCGGTTAAACGGGTTATGTAAAGCGGGATATCCGTTTCCGGATTGACCAGGGTATGAAACTCATCTGTGATCCGTTCACCATTATGAACATATACTGCAATCTCGGTGATCTTTCCGTATTTATAAACAGCTCCCGTTGTTTCGATGTCGGTTATTGTGAACAATGTTGAAAAAATTTTTGTTTAAATTTACCTTATTATTAAGGGCCTCAAATTAAAAATTTAAAAATAATTAATTAGTTTTGTCTTATGGTTTAGTAAGAATGAAAATAATTGCATAAATTGCTTAAAATTTTAAATCAACTTTAAATTTTTTAATATGAAAAAACTTACACTATTTTTCGTGGCGACCCTCGTTACGCTCAGTGTTTTTGCACAAAACGCTGATAATAAGTGGGCATTAGGTCTTGGTGCAGGTCCTTATTTCTCCTACCGGCATGAGTTACTGGGTGGCGACGAACACAACGCATGGAAAAGTCCCGCATTTACCCCGGAACTTTACCTGAGCAGGTTTTTAAGCCCCTCTTTTGACGCTTACCTCAAAAGTAATCTTGGACTCAGGAAACTTAATGAAGAAACTGGTACCGACTTTGTCAATATGGCCCTTAACCTGAGGTATAAGTTGGCAAATGACAAATTGTTCTCCAGCGATGCCAAGATTCAGCCTTATCTTTTTGCCGGTCCGACATTAATGTCCGACAACAAAGACAAGAAGCTTGACTTCAACGCAGGTTTGGGTTTCAAATTTCCTGTGGGAGGCAAAACTGCCCTCTATCTTGAAGGGAAATACATGGATGGTTTGAAACCGACCATGGAAGCTGAATACACGCCCGACGGGATTACCGACATCAAGGACAACATCTATGCGGTGACCGCAGGTCTCGAATTCGGTTTGGGAAAAGCCAAGGACAGTGATGGCGACGGTGTGCCCGACAGGAAGGACAAATGTCCGAATACTCCGGCCGGTGTGGCAGTGGATGCCGACGGTTGCCCCCTCGACAGGGACGGTGACGGTGTGCCGGATTACAAGGATGACTGCCCCGACACCCCGGGACTTGCCAGCCTCAATGGTTGCCCTGACAAAGACGGTGACGGTATTGCCGACCACCTCGATGAATGCCCCGATGTACCAGGTCTGAAAAAATTCAACGGATGTCCCGATACCGATGGTGACGGTGTGCCGGATCCCAAGGATGAGTGCCCCGATACCCCGAAAGGTTGTGCTGTTGATGCAAAAGGTTGCCCGCTGGATACCGATGGTGACGGCATCATCGATTGCCAGGACGACTGCCCGACACAGCCCGGAACAAAGGAAAACAAAGGTTGCCCCGTAACCTGCATTGAATTCGATGTGGACCCTGTTTACTTCGACTTCGACAAAGCGATCCTCAGACCTGACGGAAGAGCTGCTCTGGATGCATTCATGAGCAAACTGGGCGACTGCAAAAGCTACGAAGTGGTGGTAAACGGCCATACCTGCAGTATCGGTTCAACCCGCTACAACCAGGGACTCTCAGAAAGACGCGCCCAGGAAGTTGTCAAATATCTTGTTGGCAAGGGGATGAACAATGCTTACGTCGGTTCCAAAGGCTTCGGAGAAACGCAGCCGGCAGTTCCGAATACAAGCAAAACAAACAGGGAAAAGAACCGGAGGGCTGAAATTGATCTGACCGTGAAATAGTCAGCACCAATGGTATAACTGAATATCATTACTGAAAAAGAGGCTTTCTCAAAAGGAGAGCCTCTTTTTTTGTTTTCACCTTTCATATTGCCGGAATTAAATTCCATCAGGTATAGAAAAAATTTGTAAATTGGGAATTCTTATTGTTCAAGGAAAGGAAATCGGCAGATTCCTTCCCTGAGAGTATGTTGTTGTATTAAAATGATCTCTTTTTATGAATTTATTTGTTGCAAAACTGAGTCCGGCCACTTCAGGCCAGGATTTGGAAGAACTCTTTTCAGAGTTCGGGGAAGTAGTTTCCGCGAAAGTAATAATGGACAAGGAAACAGGGAACTCCAAAGGCTACGGATTTGTGGAGATGAAAAATGAGGAGGAAGCCAGAACTGCCATCAATGCTTTAAACGACACGGAGGTGGACGGAAAGCAGATTGTTGTAAAAGAAGCCATGCCACGGGAAGAACGAACCGGCCCACGAAAAAATCTTCAGCGAAGAAGCGACCATGCACCCCGCCGTGGGGATTACGGAAACAGACGATATTAATCTTTCATGAAAAGAGTCCCGAAGGACTCTTTTTTATTTCAGGGAGGGAGATATGCCTTACTCCCCGCATTTCATTATTTCCGGTCTGATTGACTGTGAGCCTGCAGCAGGCTCACAGTCAATCAGATTTCAAGGAGAAAATCCACAGGATCTTTGCCTCCGAAGATCATCTTTGCCGGATTTTCAATCAACTCTTTTACCCTGACCAGAAATCCCACGGAATCTTTTCCGTCGATCACCCTGTGGTCGTACGACAAGGCGATATACATCATGGGTCTGATCTCCACCTTCCCGTCCACAGCTACCGGCCTTTCCACGATGTTGTGCATCCCAAGTATAGCTGCCTGCGGCGGATTAAGGATTGGAGTAGAAAAAAGAGACCCGAATACTCCACCGTTGGTGATGGTAAACGTTCCACCTGTCAATTCAGCGACGGTAATTTTACGGTTACGTGCCTTTTCTGCCAGTTCCTTGATTTCGAGTTCAATTTGGGCAAGGGATTTGCTTTCAGCATTCCGGACCACAGGCACCATTAAACCCTTCGGCGTTTGAACGGCTATTCCAATGTCGACATAGGCCGGAGTAACCATTTCCTCCCCGTCGATCATCGAGTTAACCGAAGGATGATCATGGGCTGCCAGGGCTGCTGCTTTGGCGAAAAAAGACATAAAGCCCAGCTTAAACCCGTGTTTTTCGGTGAATCGCTGTTGGGTGCGCTTGCGGATCTCCATCACATAGCTCATGTCGACTTCGTTGAAAGTAGTCAGCATGGCCGTCTCGTTTTTTACCGCTACCAACCGTTCACTAAGTTTACGCCTGAGCATAGTCATCTTTTCCCTTGAGACTTCACGCGACATAACCGGTGGCTGAGGGATGTCGGAGGCAGCCCCGGACTGAGTCTGATTCACCACGCTTTCAACTTCTTTCCTGCCGATCCGCCTTAACCCGTTCAATACTTCATCCACAGAAAGCTGGTGAACTTTCATCATTTCTTTGGCCACAGCCGTAATTTTTGGCTGGCCCCCCTCTTTCTCCGATTCCCGGCCACCCACAGAATCAGCTTTGCCAATCGCCGGAGTTCCCGGTGAAGTTTTCACCTGAGACTTTTCCATGACTGGTTCTTTATCGGGAACTTCAACCGCTGTGTCGATGGTACAGGCGACCGAGCCAACGGCGACGCTCTCCCCTTCTCCGGCGAATATGGTCAGCCGGCCCGACACATCAGCCACGAGAATCAGAGTGGCCTTGTCGCTTTCCACTTCGGCAATTTCATCTCCCTTCCTTACCAGGGATCCGTTTTCGGCCATCCACCGGCCGATTTCCACTTCGGTAATGGACTCACCGGGACTTGGAATTTTGACTTCTACTATCATGACTTAATCTGTTTTACCTTCGCATAAATCACCCGTTTCAAATGCTGTATCCAGGATCTTCTGCAACCGCCGTTTATGCTGCTCCATCAGGCCGACTGCAGGACTGGCGCTTTCCGGGCGGGTTATCCCCTGCAATCCCATGTGAGCCAGCTTATTCCGGTAAAAAGGCCACGCCCCCTGGTTCTCAGGTTCATCCTGAACCCAACAGAAGGATTGAGCCTTTGCATATTTACCTGTTATTTCCATAATCTGCTTCTCCGGAACAGGATAAAGCTGTTCGACCCTCACTATGGCCACACAGTTGACCTTTTCTTCATTCCTGCGTTTGAGCAAATCATAATAGAGCCGGCCATTGGTGAACAACACCCTTTTCACTTGTCCGGGTTCGGCAAGTTCATCATCGATCACCTCCCTGAAAGCGCCATGCGCAAGTTCATCGAGCGATGACATCACCTGTGGGTGACGCAAGAGGCTTTTGGGGGTAAAGACTACCAGTGGCATCCGGATTTCCCATTTTACCTGACGGCGTAAAAGATGAAAAAAATTCGCCGGGGTAGTCGGAACCGTAATCAGCATGTTGTGGTTGGCAGCCAGAGAAAGAAACCGTTCCATCCTGCCACTGGAATGCTCAGGTCCCTGTCCTTCATACCCATGCGGGAGAAGCAAAACCAAGCCGTTCAACAAACCCCATTTTTCTCCGGCCGAGGAGATGTATTGATCAATCACAACCTGGGCTACGTTAGAGAAATCACCAAATTGCGCTTCCCAGATAGTAAGCCCATCCAGTTTGGCAAGCGCATAGCCATATTCAAATCCCAGCACGGCATATTCCGACAACAAAGAGTTGTGGACACTGAAAGGAGCCTGGGTTTCGGAAATATGCTGCAAAGGAATGTATTTTCCGTCGGTATCTTCGAGGGTAAATGCGGCATGGCGGTGGGCGAAAGTTCCCCTTTCAGAATCCTGACCGCTTAACCTGACCGGATATCCCTCCTCCAACAGTGTCCCATAGGCCAGAAGCTCGCACATAGCCCAGTCAAGACGGTTGTCGCGAACCATGGTTTGGCGGTCTGAAATGATCCGGTTCACCTTGTTGAAGAATTTCATATCTCCGGGCAGCGAATTGATTTTTTCCGCCACTGCGATAAGCTTTTGCCAGGGTACCGCAGTTGCATTTTCCCTGTGATTGAAAATGAAGTCGCCTTTCTTATATTTTTCAATGCCAGCTACCTGGAAATGGCGGATGTTTAATTTCTCAATCTGTTCCGATTCATTGTATTTCTCCGTCATCAGCTGATCAAAATTCCGGATCTCCGCCCTGAGTTCCTCCTCGTTCATCACACCCAGCTCCTCCAGCTTTTTTCCGTAAATATCACGGGGGTTGGGATGTTCAGCAATAATCTTGTAAAGCAGAGGTTGGGTAAAACGAGGTTCATCTCCCTCGTTATGGCCATATTTCCGGTAACATAAAATGTCGACAAAAACGTCGGAATGAAACTGTTGTCTGAAATCCATCGCCAGTCTGATGGTATAAATCAGTGCTTCGACATCGTCACCGTTTACGTGAAAAACCGGAGAACGGGTAACCTTGGCAATATCGGTACAATAGGTACTTGAACGGGCTTCGAGGTAATTGGTGGTAAACCCTACCTGGTTATTGATCACAATATGAATGGTCCCGCCTGTTTTGTAACCCGGCAACTGCGACATCTGGATGGTTTCGTAGACAATACCCTGTGCGGCGATGGCTGCGTCCCCGTGAATCAGCACCGGGGCAAGTTTAGTGAAATCGCCCTGGTATGCATCATCGATCCGCGAACGGGAGAAGCCTTCCACCAAGCCATTGACTGTTTCAAGATGGGAAGGATTGGGCATCAGATTCAGCCTTACTTTCTTCCCGGAATCTGTCAGAACTTCATTTTCAAACCCAAGATGGTATTTGACGTCTCCGAGAGAGACAGAGGTATCATATTCGGTGCCGTAAAATTCCTTGAAAATGGAGGAGTATGGCTTACCCATAATATTGGAAAGCACGTTAAGCCGTCCCCGATGGGCCATTCCAATGACGAATTCGTCAATTCCGCTGCCGGCGCCATGTTCAACCACCGCATCGAGCGCGGGGATGAGTGTTTCGGCGCCTTCAAGGGAAAACCTTTTGGCACCCACGAATTTTTTGTGGATATAATTTTCAAAACCAACGGCCTGTACAAGGTGGTTGTAGATATGACGGCGGTTTTCTGCAGCAAAAGATGTAGCGTTTCTGTTGCTTTCCATTCTATCCCTGAGCCAGTTTATCACTTCCGGAACGCGGATATAGACATATTCAACTCCAACGGATCCACAATATGTGGCTTCAAGATGAGCGACAATGGTGTTCAAAGAGGAGGGTCCGATGCCGAGTTCTTTCCCAGCCTGAAAAACAGAACCAAGGTCTTCATTTCCCAGGCCAAAATTTTCGATGGCCAATGTCGGTGAATATTTCCGCCTTGATCTGACGGGATTGGTTTTTGTAAAGAGGTGTCCGCGCTGACGATACCCGTGAATTAGCTGTAAAACAGCAAACTCTTTGCTGACCTGGTCGGTGTTTCCCAGTCCGGATTTGCCGGAGAAGTGACGGATGGCAAGGTCAAAGCCACTGAAAAAATGACGCCAGCTTTCGTCCACAGAGTCGGGATTTTCCAGAAAAGCCTTGTACAACGCTTCGACGGCATTGATTTCCATATTTCCGACCGGAGTGCTTATTTCCATAAGAATTGGTGTTAACGTTGAAGATTTATCAATAAACAACCATCAGAACCACTTGTTTAATCCAGGAGGCCTCTTTTTTCTCCGGAAGGTTCATTTTCACAAATGTAACGAAAGATCGTCAGAGTTCAGCGTTTCAAAATCCCCCTGGTGTGAGAAAAACCAGCATGGAAAGCCCGGATGTTTGCTTCGATCACCTCTTCCCCTTTTCTTTTAAAAATAAATGCGATGGCACTTGTGATCTCATCTGCAGGTATCTGGATGAAGGGGGTGGCTGCCCCCAGCATTACCATATTGGAGCCACGCGGGTTACCCAGTTCCCGGGCAATGGTGTCGGCATCCAGGATGATCGCGTGAGGCAGGTTTCTGATCTCGGCCTCAATTTTCGCGAAGTCCGGATAATCGGGAATGTTGTTAAAAACAGTAGAGTTGGTGACCAGCCATCCATCCGCGGAGAGGTACGGAAGATATCGCAGCGATTCCATGGGTTCGACCGATAAGATTACATCGGCTGAAGCCAGCGGAATGAGGTCAGAGGCAATCGGGGCGTCTGCGATCCGGAGATGGGATTCCACGGCACCTCCCCTTTGGCTCATGCCATGGGTTTCCGCCTGTTTAAGAAACAATCCCCTTTCCACGGCAGCAGCCCCCACAATCGCAGCGATGGAGAGAATTCCCTGTCCGCCAACTCCCGCCAGAATAATGTCTGTTTTCATCATATCAATAATTAACTTTTAACCATTCATCTTTTGGCACTCTTTTTTCTCAGCCAGTCCCTCAGTCTCCAATTTACTCCTGCTTTTTTTTCTCCTTTTTATCCCTGGCCATTTTCTGGATACAAGGACGGCGGGCAATGATCACCGAAACCCCTTTGAATTCCATTTCTTCGCGGATCACGTTCACCATTTCGTCGTGGTTTTTCTTCAGAGGCACCACAATTCTGATGTGTTCGGGCAGCACGCCTACTCCTGTGCAGATGTCCTCAATTTTCCCCTTTGCGGAGGAATCCTGGCCGCCGGTCATTGCAATGGCCTCGTTGTCGAGGATAATTACATTCACGTTACTCTTTTCAATCACACAGTCGAGCAAACCTGTAATTCCCGAATGGGTGAAGGTGGAGTCGCCGATCACGGAAAATGCAGGCAGAAGCCCCGCGTCGGAAGCGCCCTTGGCCATTGTAATGGAAGCTCCCATGTCGACACACGTGTCAATGGAGTTGTATGGCTGAAGGGCTCCCAGGGTATAGCAGCCAATGTCGGAAAAGACACGACCGTGTCCCAGCGATTCAATGGCGGTATTCAACGCATAGTAAACGTCCTGGTGTCCGCATCCCTGGCAAAGGGCCGGTGGCCTGCCTGCCACCACTGACGGGACAGCCAGACCGCTTTTGATCTCTTTACCCAGCGCACGCCCCACATGGTCAGGATTCAGCTCACCCGCCCTGGGGAGATTTCCGCTGAGTCTTCCCGAAACCTTGGTTCCTTTGCCGAAAACGTCGGTCAACAGCTCTTCTACCAGGGGATACCCTTCCTCGAGCACCAGAATCTCATCACACATCTGCCCGAGTTTTCGCACCAGACCCACCGGCAATGGATATTGCGACACTTTAAGAACCGGATAGGGACATTCCATGCCGGAATAATTTTCCATCAGATAATTATAACTGATCCCGCAACAAATGATCCCCAGGCTATGGTCAGTTCCCGTCTTCAGAAAGTTCCAGGCAGAGGCTTCTGCAAGCTGCACCATCTCCTTTTGTTTCGAAAGCAGGGTGTTGTAGTATTTTCTGGCAAAAGCCGGCAGCAGCAGAAACTGTTTTGGGTTACCGGGCAATTTCACCTCATTTTCGTCTTTCAGGGCACGGGGATCCACTCCTGAGCGGGAATGTGCCAGCCTTGTCGTGATCCTTATCATTACGGGAAGCCCCAGTTTTTCTGAGAGTTCCAGTCCGTCGTAAGTCATGTCGTATGCCTCTTGCTGATTCGCAGGTTCCAGCACGGGCACCATTCCGAATTTGCCATAAAAACGCGAATCCTGCTCATTCTGGGATGAATGCATGGAAGGATCGTCGGCCACAGCCAGTACGAACCCGCCATTCACTCCGGTTACACAGGCATTCATAAAAGGATCGGCGGCCACATTCAATCCCACATGTTTCATACATACCAGCGTTCGTTTGCCCGCGTACGACATCCCCAGGGCAGCTTCAAAAGCTGTCTTTTCATTGACGGACCAGCTTCTGTGAACATTTCTGCGGATGGCTTCAGGATGTTGCTGTATGAACTCGGTAATTTCAGTGGAGGGTGTGCCCGGATAGGCATACACCCCGGAAATCCCTCCGTCTATTGCACCCTGTGCAATAGCTTCCACTCCCAACAAAAGGTTTTTATGCATGAAAACAGATTTTGAGTTTTAAAATTTTAAGCAGCCAAATATAGTTTTATGTGTCTGAAGAAACAACCGGTTACGTCAGGTTTTTCCTGCAAGTAACCCGTGAAACCCGGGCACGATCGCCGTGTTTCCCCCCATTGAACGGAAGGCAGCGGAATTCACTGCTTTACAAATCCCTGAAGGCGTGGAAGGTTCCACCCGTCTCCTGTCGCTCTTTCAGATCCTGTTGCTGTTGTTTCCAGCGGGAAGCCATTAACCGCAGGGTATTGTCAGCATGGGCAAAAAACATTTGGTATGCGTGGCAAAAACGGGGTTTTCGCTGGTCTTCGGGATCTTTGATCCTGTCTTTTGTACATCCTCCGTAACATTTGGAAAGCCATGGACACCGACGGCATTCCCCGGGAAGGACAGCCTTGGCTGCTCCAAAAATCTCCTGTTGTTTGGAGTTAAGCATTTGCGTTAACCTGCCTGTCATCAGGTTTCCCAGTTTCCATTTAGGTTCCACAAAAAAGTCACAACTGTATACGTTGCCATTGTGCTCAATGACTACATAGGGACCGCACTCCTTCATCTGGGTGCACTCGGGAGCTTCCATCCCCACATAGGAATGAAAGACCGATTCAAAATGCCTGACCGATGTGGTGGGCTCCCCGTTCCGGAAATCCGCAATCCAGAGGTCAAAAATCCTGCATAAAAATTCCCCGTATGCATTCGCGGTCACTGAAAAAGAGGCTGCCCGTGACGCATCGGAGGGATCGGTTTCAACTACCGGGATGAATTGCATCCAGGTAAGGCCCAGATTTTTAAAATAATTGTACAACTCGTCCGGGAAACGGACAGAATAATCGGTCAGGCAGCACAACACATTGGTAGCTACCTGGTTATCCAGTAACATCCTGGCATTGTTTTCCACACGCTGGTGGGTATAAGCTCCCCCTTTATCGAACCGGTAATGGTTATGGATATGCGCAGGTCCGTCAAGTGAAATACCTACCAGCCACTCATATTTCCTGAGAAAAAGGGCCCAGCTTTCATCCAAAAGCATTCCATTGGTCTGCAAACCATTTCCCACCATTTGATTCCGTCCATATTTTTTTTCAAGCTCTATGGCCCTCTCAAAAAATGGCAACCCCATCAGGGTGGGTTCACCTCCCTGCCAGGCCAGGCTGACGGACGCACCTCCCTGTTGCATCACCTGCCTGATCACCTCTTCCTGCACTTCCGGACTCATCCGGTGAATGGGGGAAGCGGCAAACAAGGCCGACTTCTTCAGATAAAAACAGTAGGAACAGTTGAGGTTACAGTCTGGCCCCGACGGTTTGATCAATACCGATGTCAGCGGCTTTACTTTCTTAACCATATGCAGCATCAATTTTCTTGTCAACAAACATATCGATTTTCAGGTTGAAATCGACGGGTTTCGCTCCACATCCCGCTCATTTTTGTTGATAAAAACTATTCTAAGGGTTTGCTCCGGGCAGCAGATTGTTCAATTTTGCATGTTGAAACAGAAAGCGGGCATTGCAAAACAAATGCCTTCAACCACAAATTGTCAGTCAGAGGCCGGTTTAAAAAAGTCATATGACCCATCCCACAAAAAGAAAAAAAGGCAGGAGGCTGAAGAAACCCTTCAGAATTTTTCTCCGGACTTTCGGGGCCTTCCTACTTTTCACCCTGCTGTTTTTCATCATCAAAGCGACAATTCAGGATAATCCAAAAAACAGAGCAGGAAAAACCGGAATTGAGAACTTCAGGGACCTGAATGAGGTGCATCTGCGTTATGCCCGTAAAAAGGGGATCACACCCATGAAATCTTCCAAAGAACTGCATCAGAAAGCCGGTGAACTGATAAAAAAAGGAGACCTGGTTCAAATAGATCATACCAGCTACTACGTGGTCGACAGGTTGACACATTCCCACCCGTATCTTGTTCCTGAGGCAGCTGATCTTCTTGAACAGATCGGGGAACGGTTTCAGACCAAATTGGCTGCCCATCAAAAGGACAAACTCCTTTTCAAGGTAACCTCCCTGTTGCGGACCGGTGAAAGCCAGAAACGGTTGAGCCGGATGAACGGAAATGCTTCTTCCAATTCTGCCCACCTTTATGCCACCACCTTTGACATCACCTATAAAAATCTCTTCCGAAAATCTTTATTAGGCGGGATTAAAGCGACAAATGATCCGGCAGCCCTTTATTTGCTTTCAGAAACGATCGGGGAACTGAGGAAAGAGAAGAAACTGGTCGTAGTCACAGAAAAAAAGGAAGCCTGTTTTCATATTACGGCAAGGTGAGCTCACCCCAAATAATTTTTCAGATTGAACACCCTTCCCTTGAAAAGTCTATTTTTGTAGTTGCATCCGCACAATTTAGGGATCAATTCCCGGGAGTACAATAATTTGATAAGGAAGATGTTTATTATGCATACCCAATAAATGAGATTAAAATTTAAAATAGTTATCGGGCTTTGTGTACTCTTTTTGTGCGGAACAAACATGCCTCTTTGGGGACAAAGCAACAATGCCACCCTTACCGGCACTGTCGCCGGTGAAAACGGGAAACCTCTGGAACTGGTCAATGTGTCGCTGCGTGATTTTCCCCTTGGCACCACCACCAACAGAAAAGGGGAATACCTGCTCCGGATCCCGGCCAGAAGAGAGATTACC
>CAYYJE010000013.1:28871-41956 GCA_964472165.1 uncultured Prolixibacteraceae bacterium
CACCAACAGAAAAGGGGAATACCTGCTCCGGATCCCGGCCAGAAGAGAGATTACCGTTGTCTATTCACTGGTCGGATATTCGCCTGTGGAGAAAAAGTTAATGGCAGGGGTCGAAGAACGGATCAGTTTGCAGGTGGTAATGATCCCGTCGAACCAGGAACTGGACGAGGTCAGGGTTACCGAAAACCGGAGACAAAGCGGGAATATTGAAAGGATTGATGCGAAAATGGTGAATGCGCTTCCTTCGGCAGGCGGTGGCGGAGTTGAAGCCCTGATAAAGACACTTCCGGGGGTATCTTCAAACAATGAATTAAGCGCTCAATATTCGGTCAGGGGAGGCAATTTTGACGAAAACCTGGTTTATGTAAACGATATAGAAGTATACCGGCCTACGCTTGTCAGGGCCGGACAGCAGGAGGGACTGAGTTTTGTCAACAGCGACATGGTCTCCTCCATTGAATTTTCAGCCGGTGGGTTCAATGCCAAATACGGCGACAAAATGTCGAGTGTGCTGGACATCAAATATCGGAGGCCATCAGATTTCAGGGGATCAGCATCCATGAGCCTGCTGGGAGCTTCGGCGCATGTGGAGGATGTGTCGGCGAACAACCGGTTCTCGCACATTTCTGGAGTCAGGTACAAGTCGAACCGCTATTTACTCAACAGCCTCGATGAACAGGGGGAATATGATCCCCGCTTTGTGGATTTCCAGACCCATCTCACCTACCGCACATCCGACCGGTTTGACCTTTCATTTCTTGGAAATATTGCAAGCAACGATTACCGTTTTATTCCGAAGACCCGGGAGACTTCTTTCGGGACCTGGGAGACCCCTTTAAACACCAAAATCTATTTTCAGGGAAGCGAAAAGGATGAGTACCTTACCCTTCTGGGAGCCCTAACCGCGAATTTTCATCCGGGCAACAACCTGAACCTGAAATTTATTGCTTCGGCCTATACCGCTTCGGAAGCTGAAACATACGACATCATGGGCGATTACTACCTTAACGAGCTGGAAAGGAATATGTCGGCGGAAGAGTATGGGGACAGTGTACTGAATCTGGGAGTCGGAACTTTTCTGAATCATGCAAGGAACTACCTCGATGCCCGGGTTGTGAGCATCGCTCACCGGGGAGCCTGGAATTCAGAGAATCATCTTCTGAACTGGGGAATGCAGATTCAGACGGAGCGTATTGACAACAGGATCAATGAGTGGATCTACCGCGACTCCACAGGATATTCCCTCCCCTATTCCGACCAGGAAGTTTTACTCTACTACACGCTGAACAGCCAATCGGATCTCAACACCCGCCGGTTATCCGGATTTTTGCAGGATACATGGAAGGTAATGGACTCCGGCGATGAACTATACCTGACAGGAGGGGTGAGGTCGCACTTCTGGAATTTCAACAAGGAGCTGCTGATCAGTCCGAGGATGTCACTTACCTATTTCCCGGATTGGGAAAAAAGTGTTTCTTTCCGTCTTTCAGCCGGAGTGTATAACCAGCCTGCCTTTTTCAAAGAGCTGATCAGCCGGTCGGGAGAGATAAATGCCCGCAACAAAGCGCAACGTTCTTTCCAGGTTGTGGCAGGAAGCGACATCATTTTCACCGCATGGAACCGCCCGTTCCGTTTAACTTCCGAGGCCTATTACAAAAATATGAGCAGGCTGGTACCGTATCAGATCGACAACGTACGGATCCGCTATATTTCTGACCAGCAATCAAAAGGATATGCCACAGGAGTTGACATGAAAATCAACGGGGAGTTTGTAAGCGGAGTCCAATCATGGGCCAGTCTTTCCCTGATGCAGACCAGGGAAGACATTCAGGGTGACGGATACGGATACATCCCCCGGCCGACTGACCAGTTAATGAATTTCAGCCTTTTCTTCCAGGATTATTTACCGGGCAATCCTACATGGAAAATGCACCTGGCTGCTTTTTACGGGTCACGGCTGCCTACCGGGCCTCCCAATTCAGAGCGGTGGCAGGACGTATTCAGGATGCCCCCCTACCGCCGCATTGACATGGGAGTGTCGAAGATGCTGCTGGGTGAAAATAAAACTTCTGAAAATTCAATTCTCCGCCACCTGAGGGAAATGGCCGTGAGCCTCGAGGTCTTCAATCTGCTCAATATTAACAATACCGTCTCCTACTTCTGGGTTTCAAGTTCCTATGGGGATATGTTTGCGGTACCCAATTACCTTACCGGAAGAAAAATCAATCTTAAAATCAGCGTCAGTTTTTAACATCCGGCATTGCTTTTGGACCAGGCTGTTGTATATTTACACTGCTTAATTGATTTACTTAGTTATATGAAACTTCGGTTGTTTCAGGCAGATGCCTTCAGTGACAAGCTTTTCAGAGGCAATCCGGCAGCTGTGGTACTGATGAACGAGTGGATTCCCGTTCCGCTTATGCAGCAAATCGCCAGTGAAAATAACCTCTCGGAGACGGCATTCCTGGTTCCCGGAGAGGGATTGTACAACCTCCGATGGTTTACCCCCACCACGGAAGTTGCGCTGTGCGGCCATGCCACTCTTGCAGCCGCTCATGTGCTTTTCCGTCATATGGGGTACAAGGATGCGCGCATTCTTTTCCATACTTTGAGCGGGATGTTGTCAGTGACCCTGGAAAACGAACTGCTTTACCTCGATTTTCCGGTAACACGGCTGCAATCAATTCCCACTCCAAAAGGACTCACGGCTGGCCTGGGCCTGCGTCCCTATGAGGTATTGCACGGAGGAGAATATCTGGTCGCCATGTACAAGGACGAAAATGAAATTCAAAAAATAGCACCCGACTTTATGGTGTTGGCCAGACTGCCCTATCTGGGAATCTGCGTAACAGCCGCCGGCAGCGGAGAGGTGGATTTCGTGAGCCGCTTCTTTGCCCCCGCAGTGGGCATTCCGGAAGATCCTGTTACCGGATCGGTCCATACCGCGCTGATCCCATACTGGTCCGCAAGATTGAATAAAAAGAGACTTCTGGCCAGACAGGTATCCCTGCGCGGCGGATCACTCCATTGCGAATTTCTCGATGACAGGGTAAAAATCGGCGGGATGGCTGTCACCTATCTGGAAGGCACAATAACGACAGACAATATTTAATATAGTTCTGTTCCTGAATGGGGAAAATTCCCAATTTGAAGAAACCCTTATAAAAATATCCCCCTTTCATGTCCCAATAAAGCACTGTTATACATATATTTATATCATCTTTAAAAAATTCTGTTAAATTATTCCCAATTTGGGAAATTTTATTACCTTTGGCTTCTGATTTTTACCCTGATTTACCACTCAGTGCAAAAGAGCAAATGAGTAAAACCCACAAATCAATCAGAACATGGACATTCCGGAGGCCAAACCCGGCTACAGAGTTTTCATTGTGGATGACAATGAACTGTACGCCAAGGTACTGAAGAAAAAGCTTGAAAACAAGCGATATGAAGTGTCGGTATTTTATACGGGACACGATTGTCTGGATTATCTCGATCAGAAGCCTGCCATTGTCACACTTGATTACAGGCTGCCCGACATCAGTGGAGAAGAGATGCTTGGTGCGATTCTCAAAGCAGATCCTTCTACCCACGTGATCATTATTTCCGGGCAGGAGGAGATTGACATCGCCATCAAACTATTAAAGGGAGGTGCCTATGATTATATCCCCAAAGGTCCCGACACCCTGGAGAAGCTGACTCACACCATTCAGAATATTCACTCTTCGGATTTATTGCGCCGGGAGAACGAAATTTTAAAGCGTGCCATCAAGGAAAGGTACAATTTCCAGAACCTGATCAAAGGCAAAAGCCGGGAGATCGAGCAGATTTTTGAGCTGATGGAGAGAGCCGTCCAGACCAACATCTCCGTTTCCGTACGGGGAGAGACCGGTACCGGCAAAGAACTGGTAGCCAAGGGAATTCACTACAATTCAAAAAGGAAGAACCAGCCTTTCGTGGCAGTGAATGTATCGGCAATTCCGGAAGGACTCATTGAGAGTGAGCTTTTTGGTCATGAAAAGGGGGCTTTCACCGGCGCTGACTTTAAGAAGGCGGGAAAATTTGAGCAGGCAAACGGAGGCACCCTTTTCCTGGATGAAATTGCAGATCTTGACCTGAGTTTGCAGGCTAAAATGCTGAGGGTTATCCAGGAGCGTGAAGTGACCCGTTTAGGAGGAAGCCAGGTCATACCGCTGGATGTCCGGATCATCACTGCCACCCACAAAAACCTGCAGGAACTGGTAACCGAGAAGAGATTCCGAAAGGATCTCTACTACCGTTTACTTGGACTCCCCATTGTGTTGCCCCCCTTGCGGGACCGTGGCAATGACATCATCCTGCTGGCAAAACATTTCGCAGATGAATTTTGCAGGGAAAATGGGCTGAACCCGAAGCACATTTCACCGGGTGCACGCAATACACTCCTCAATTATCCTTTCCCGGGGAATATCAGGGAGCTTAAAGCGATTGTGGACCTGGCCTGTGTACTCTGTTCAGGAGACATCATTGAAAATGAGCATCTTAACATGGACAGCAAAGAAAACACCGTGAACCTGATGGCTCATGAAAATACGCTTCAGCAATACAACAATGACATCATCATGCATTACCTCTCAAAATACAATCACAACGTAAAGCTGGTCGCCAACAAGCTGGATATCGGAAAATCTACGATTTACAGAATTCTGCAGACTACAGGGAACTGACAGGGGCATCATTGGCCCAGGAGTCGATTCCGTAGACTTCCACCATCCCGTCGATTTTTCTGACCAATCCCTGCAACACCTTGCCGGGACCTAATTCAGTGAAGGAAGTGGCACCTGCCCCGATCATATTGCGTACAGTCTGGGTCCACCGCACAGGGGAAGTAAGTTGCATAATCAGATTGTGGCGGATTTGATCAGGGTCGGTCACAGGAAGTGCATCCACATTCTGAAAGACCGGACAAACCGGAGTGCTGAAACGGGTCAAACGAATGGCAGAGGCCAGCTCGTCGTGTGCAGGTTCCATCAGCGGAGAGTGAAAGGCACCTCCAACTAAGAGGCGGAGTACCCTTTTAGCTCCTCTTTCCGGCAAAATTTCACATGCTTTTTCGATGCCTGCCACGGATCCGGAAATGACAACCTGACCCGGACAATTGTAATTGGCGGGAACGATAATATCAGGAATTTCTGCACATACTTCTTCCACAAGCTGGTCATCCATGCCGACTACAGCTGCCATTGCCGAGGGTTCAGCCTCACAAGCCTTCTGCATGGCCATAGCCCTTTTAAATACCAGCAAAAGCCCGTCTTCAAAAGTCAGTGTGCGATTGGCCACCAGCGCTGAAAACTCACCCAGCGAATGGCCCGCCACCATTTCCGGCTTGAAGTTTTTGACTGTTGCAGCCAGAATAACAGAATGTAAAAAAATGGCGGGCTGGGTCACACGTGTTTGTTTTAACTCGTCCACACTTCCATCGAACATGATGTCCGTAATTCTGAAACCCAGCAAATCATTGGCCAGATCAAACATTCTTCTCGCTTCAGGTGCTTGTTCGTAAAGGTCCTTGCCCATTCCCGGGTATTGGGCCCCCTGACCGGGGAAAATGTATGCTTTCATCTTCTGCGTTTTACTATAGGCCACAAATATAATTTTTATCCGTCTGAGGCGGAAGCCCTCCGGAATTCTCAACCGATCATTAAGCAATTTATTAACCCACGATTCAGCTTTTAAAACAAATGATCAGAAAATTCAGGAAAATTAAACACCGCAACACACCATTCACCAGTATTGGATCAGAATAAAACTCAGAAATTACTGACTTACTGACATTTAAATTTTTGAGTTTGCATTTCGGAATTTCCTATTAAATATGTATTTTAGAACATTATTTTTATTAATCATCATCAAAAAAAACAAAGCGTATGACACAGGAAATTAACCAGGAACAGGAACCTAAAAAGGAAAGTTTACTGGATAAAGCGAAAGAGTTAGCCGACAAGGCGGAAGACTTTTTTGAAGATACCGCTGAAAAAGTAAAAGGAAGCGAAACCTTCAAAAAGGCAGGTGAGTTATGGGACAAAGCCGAAGATTACGTGGAAGATAAAGTGGAAGACCTGGAAAAGAGCGGAATCAAGGAAAAGCTGAGATCCTTTGCTGACAAAATGGAAGACAAGGCAGAAGCCCTGCTGGAAAAAGCCAAGGTAACCGGAAAGAATCTGGCCGACAAAGCCGATGACATCGCCGATGACCTTACTGACAAATTCAAAGGCAAAGGGAAAAACGACGTCACTGAAGTTCCTCCGGAAGAACCCAAAGCCTGACATTACGGTAAATAGAATGAATTAAAAAAATAAATTATGGATGACCTATTAAGTTCAATACTCTCACAGATAGATGAAAATTCACTGCAGGTGATCAGCCGGCAGGCCAATGTAACGCCCGATAAAGCACAAAGTGCCCTGGAAAGCGCCATCCCGGTTCTGATGAGCGCCCTTGCCAAAAACAGCAGCACTCCTGAAGGAGCTGCCTCATTGCAGAATGCCGTGGCCACGAAACATGACGGCTCGCTTCTCGATAACCTGGGTATGCTCCTCGGAAACAGGGAAGTGGAAGAAGACGGTGCCGGAATTCTGAAACATGTGTTGGGCAACAAACAGGCCAATGTGGAGCAATACCTGAGTAAAAGTGCAGGACTCGACCCTGCGGCCATTGCCAGAATTCTTAAGATGGCCGCTCCTATTGTGATGGGATTCCTGGGGAAGAAAAGTGGGGGCGGCAGCAACACCGGCGTGATCGGTGACCTGCTGAATTCCTATCTCAACACCCAGCAATCGCAACCCAAACAGTCGCAAAGCATGATTAACTCCATTCTGGACCGCGACAAAGACGGAAACATCATGGATGATCTTGGCGAACTGGGAATGTCATTTCTGGGAAAGATGCTCAAGAAAAGATAACATTGACTCAAAAAAAAAAGCGGCCGCGGCCGCTTTTTTATTATTCCACCGGTGGGATCACCAAAACCTGTCCCGGATAAATCTTGTCGGGATGGGTAAGCATCGGCGTATTTGCTTCAAAAATCACCGGATACTTGTTTGCATCACCGTAAAACCTTCTGGCAATTTTGGAAAGGGTATCACCTGATACTACGGTATAAAACTCCTTTTCCGGTTCTGTAGGAGGAATCACCGGAATTTCAGACCCGAAAGGCAGAACAGCCAGTCTGTCATCCACTTTGGAAATACCTTCCACATTCCCTGCTGCCACAACAATCTTATTCTTGTTAGGAATGGTATCGACCTTTCCGGTAAGTATTACAGTTTCATCGTCCACCACAACCTTAAAGTCCTCGGTCTTGAAACCAAAGCTGTTGACGTGATTCATGATGATGGAAGCTTTGTCCAGTTCTTTCTGTTCTTCCGATTTACCAAAAATTTTGGCACCTGCCCCTTTTAAAAATGAAATTAATCCCATAATTGATTTTTTTAATAAAACAAAACATTGGTTATTCAAACACTTCAAACGTAATTTTGCAGTTGACTCTGTATTCTGCAACCTTGTTATCCTTCACCACAGCGCTCTGATCCACCACATAAACCGACCTGATACCTTTCAGGGATTTGGCAGCAGATTTCACTGCATTGTCAACAGCATCTTCCCAGCTTTTCTCAGAAGATGCCAGAATTTCGATCACTTTTAATACTGACATGATTTAAATGTTTTAAAGTTTAACAGGACTAAAATTACAAAAAAAAACGCTAATAATAGAACATATCAATAACTTAGTCAAAATTATTCTGTCATTTGGCGGTATTAAAAGTTCATGATCCTCAGCATCAATTATTTGTAACCTCTTTTTAATAAAAAGCAAAGTAAAGGAGTTATTGTTCCCTTAAAGCAGGCAACAGGTGTTGGGGTTTCACCATTTTCCAGGATAAAAACAGGATCCAGGCAAACCCGTTCACAATAATCAGTGCGATGAACAGGGTCACGGTTGCGGCTGAAACCGGTGTATTCCCGTTTACAAAGACAGGCATGACCGCAACAAATGCGGATATAAATCCGATACACACACCTGTAACCAAAAGAAGGAGGTATTCATGAAGGATGAGCCGGACCACTTTAGATCCGGTGAAGCCCACAGCCATCAGGATTGCCAGTTCCTGTTTCCGTTCAAGGATGGAACGTGCAACGACTATGGCCAGTCCGACTGTTCCCAGAGCCAGTGCAAGGATTCCCAGAGCCAGGAAGATTGAGAGATAGGTATTGGTTACCGAATAAAACTCAGCCAGTCTGGAAGGTGCCGCAATTGATTCAAATCCATTGTCTCTCAATAGGTTGCTCAATTCTTCCACCGAGGAATCTCCGTTATGGCCGGTTGGATCAATTAGAAATACCGACGAACCGCTGCGTGATGGAAAGTGTTTATAAAAATGATGCCCGTCGATCAGAATAAAACCCTGGAAGATGGAAGGGGCGAGTCCGCCCACCAGTTTAATCCGGAGGGTATCACCGGTTTCCGACTGGTAAAGGAGCGTATCACCCAATTTCATCATCAGTCCCCACTGGATGACAGTCAGGTCAGCCATGGCCGGGACAACGCCTCCCGGCAACTCTTTTTTTAACGACATCCAGGGATCTGACCGGTCAAGATCATTTGTCCAGGCTGCAAAGGTGAACCTGTCGCGCAGATTTTCCGCATCAAAACCCAGGATTGCCGGATTCTCTATCTTATTAAGGTTCAAACAGCTGGCATCATCACCTGCTACCCGGTGAAACTGTACCACGCGGTAGGTGGTGTCGAGCCCTTCATTCAGCCTCCGGTCGCGATCGTTCAGATCGTATAAAACAGGAACTGCAGTTTCGGCATAATGGGAAAATCCGCCGCTCCCTGAGGCAGGCTTTCCGGCCTGCCGGTATACATCCTGCCGGTTTGCACCGATAGCCACCACTAAAAACGTACCCAGGGCAAAAAGGACAATCACAGTCAACGACCTGGTCCGGTTGCGCGAAATCATTCGAAGGTTGACTCCGGCCAGGGTCAGCTCCTTCATTCCGGATCTTTCCACCATTGGGATCGCCAGGGCTGATCCCATTAAAAGTCCGGTCAGCAGCATTCCTCCCGACAGGAAAAAGTAAACAGGATTGCCACGGTCTCCGGAGAATAACTGCCAGATCACCAGTAAAACAGCGGAAACTACCAGAAAGAGAGCTGCCAGACCCATAACTTTCCGGGAATTGCGTCCCGTACCCGGTTGAGCTCCCCTGTGCAGATCAGCGACCTGTCGGGCAAGGAATTTCCGCAATGGAAAAAATAGAGCCAACAGGGAAATCACACTGCCAATCAGCAAACCCGTTACGAGCGTACCAGGCTGAACTTTCACAAATATCACGGGAGTCCTGACAATATCCCACCAAAGGGTATTCAGGAATAAGAAGACTACCCTGACATAACCCCAGGCCAAAAGGAGTCCGGCTAATACACCCGGTAAAATAATTAAACAAGCTTCAGCGAGAAAAAACAGCCTTATTTTTTTCCCTGAAAAACCCAGCTGCATCATTGTGCCGATCTGACCGGTCCTGCTTTCCAGGTTTAGCCGGAACAACAAGGTAATAAGCAGAATAGCGGCGGTCAACAGAAAAAAACTGAGCCCCAGAAAGAGCTGACCGAAATCAACCCCTCCCCGGGCGGCCTCCAAACCCTCCTCCCTGACGGCATGAACAGAAAATCCAAGTTCCGGAAACGTCAGTTCAGAAATAAAGACTGCTTTCAGTTTTTCCACATCTGCGACGCCGGGAGGAAACCTTACTGCCGTATATTTTCCGAAACGGTTTGACCACACTTCACCGGCCAGTTCCGGAGAAACGAATATTTTGGGAGTTCCGCGGTACCGGTTCCAATACGCTTCATCTTTTTGTCTGATCAGGGAGAGGTCAACGGGAATTCCGGCTTCCCATTCCCGGCAATGACCTGCATCCGAAATTCCCGGAATATGGGGCATCAGCGAACTGTCGGCATAAGCTCCCATGATGGGGACAATTTTCTTTACCTTCAGCATTCTCTCCTTTTCCACAAGTTCCCTGAGAGGGCCGATTTCGAACCAGGCCACCCTCACACTGTCTTCCTCATTAAGGTCAAGATCTTCCGCCAGCCAGCTGTTCACCGCGATCTCATCAGGGGCCAGCGCCTCCTGTGGCCTGGATGAAGCAAAGGAATAAGGTACATTCTTCCCTCCTTTGGAAATGGCATTGACAAAATAAGTCATCAGCGGCAGGCTTCCCGGCATTCCGGCATACTTGTCTGAAATCTGATCCTCCAGAAAAACCCGCTCCGTGGAGATTTCAGTTTCACCGGTTGCTGAAATTTGCCGGATTATCAACCCTGCATCTTCAGGCCGAAGAGAAGCTTCAAGGGCTTCTGATAAAATTCCAGTGGGAATATTTCCGCCAATCAGCAGCCGGTTTGCCCTGTTTTCAAACTCCATGAGCTGGTTTAGCCGGCTGAGCGACAGGAACAGGTTGTAAGGAGCACGTTGGGAATTCTGCAGATTGAAGAGTCCCATATTTTCCCTGCCGGCGATGATGCGGACCGTTGCCCTGAGGGTTACCGTAGTTTCATTTTCCGACACAAAAGGAGTGTTCCGGGGCATCAGACTGGCTTTGGCAATCCTGATGAGTATAGCATCACCCTCTTTCACGTCAAGTTGCATGGCCAGGTTTTCACTCACTGCCACCTCCTCTCCCGACAACGATTCAAAGAGGGTGGCACCGGCGATATTGCTGAAATTCCCATCGATCCCGTTCACCCAGATATGGTTAACCCGGCGTGCGCCTCCCTCTGCCACGGCCATCCCGTCAAGCTGAAGCAGGGGTGCCACAGGAGTTTGGATACGCTGCTCAAGATCACTTGCCAAAAATGCCCTGAAATACCGGTCATTGACAGTCACCAGGTGACTGATTTTTCCAAGGCGCGACAGGGTGATCTGCTCCAGACTGTAACGCATGGAATCACCGATCATCAAAGCCCCCGTAAGAATGGCGGAAGCCAATGCCACACCCAGGGCTACCAGCAGGTTGCGCCTGAGATAGTGAAAGAAACTGCGTAAAACAAATTGGGTCTGGTTCATTTAGTCCACTCTCGTAATTTTCCCTTCAGAGAGGGAGAAAACCTCATCCATCCTGGCTGCCAGATCCGGGGCATGCGTGACAGTTACCAGAGTCACCCCCTCATCCCTGCTTAAACCGGACAGCAATTCTGAAAGTATGGTTGCATTCTTCACATCCAGCGCTCCTGTGGGTTCGTCGGCCAGAAGCAGTTTAGGCTTGTTGATCAGCGCCCTTACTACAGCCGTTCGCTGGCATTCACCCCCCGACATTTCAGAAGGCTTTTGATTCCGTTGTTTCCAGACTCCCGTTTTTTTCAACAAATATTCAGCCCACGCCTTGTCCGAACTTTCCGCCCTTTTTTTCCCGGCCAGAACCGGAAACAGCACATTCTCCCACAAAGTGCACTGTGGCAAAAGATGGTGCTGCTGAAAAACAAAACCCAACTCCCGGTTTCGGAACCAGGCAAGCTCCGCATCTGAAAAATCAGAGGTCGGTTTGCCATTGAAAACTACTTCTCCGGAATCGGGACGATCGAGTGCCCCGACCAGGTTGAGCAAGGTAGTTTTTCCGCTTCCGCTGGGACCCACAATCCCTACCCTCTTTCCGGCTTCAAGATGCCAGTTCAATCCGGAAAGTACCGGCCTGAACGAGTGACTTCCGGGGATCCCATAACCTTTGAAAACATCACGCAACTCCAGTAACATCATCTCTCTTTTCTATCAGTTTATGGTATACGTTGATCATTTCACCGGCATGTGTATGAATGTTAAAGGACGACTCCACCCCCTTTCGGGCACTGTGACTCAGTTTTTCGAGAAGCAACGGGTCGCGCAGGATGCCAGCCCAAGTGGATGCCAGCATTTCAGGTGTATTGGGGGAATACACCTCTCCTCCTTCCGAAAGTCCCACAATTTCAGGAAATGCGCCCAATGCCGGCTGCACAATGGGAATACCGGCTGCCATCAGCTCAGGCAGATACATGCCAAAAGCCTCCCCGTTCCGGACCGGAACTGACGCAATTGCCGTTTTCCGGAAAAATGCCTTTCTCCCCTCCCCTTCAAATTCTTCGTGAAAATCAACAGAAGCGGTCAACCCTGCCCGGGCTATACGCTTCTTTATTCCGGCAATGTACTTGTGGTCGGAAGAAGTGAATCCTCCGGTTGCTATGAGCCGCACATCGCTGAATTCATTTTTCTTTTTCAGGTTTATAAAAGCATCCACCACAATGTCGAAACCATTTTCAGGACACATGCGCGAGATGTACCCGACGTTCCGGGGTTTGGATGTGGAGGGTATAAACTCGTACTCTCCGGGATCTACACCCAGATAAATCGGATAAACCTTATTGCCGGGAAGCTCCATCCGCTGCATCATCACACCTGCAAAATACTGGCTCACAGCAATGAAGGCGTCCACATCAACGGCCTTTTCCTTCATCAGCCGCCAAATCTCCTCACGCGCTGAAGGCTTCATTACATCTACCCACACATCCTCGTCCTGAAGACTGCAGACTATTGGCACATTGATCTTTTCCCGCAGACGATGGGCCAGGCCCAGAAGTAAGGCATTCGAAATGTGGAGAATATCGGGCTTACAGTGATCCGCAATCCACTCCACCATCCGTTCCAGCTCCTCCTTCTGTTTGCCATCCTCTCCGAGCAACATGGAAACCGTCATTTCTTCAAGTCCTTTTGCATTGGTCGATCCGGCCATGTTTGCAGCCAATTTCAAAATTGGTTTGGTATTGAGCAATTTGTCAAACCAGGCCGGGGCTTTCCGCAAAAAGGGAAAAATCTGTTTGAGATAAATACTGACAGCACCATAAAAAACCGGAATATCGGTGATGTCGTGTTCGTCGGAAAAAAGAGGCAGATACATGGGGATTTTTACCACCTGGTGTCCTTCTTTGCGCAGTGCGTCCACGTACTTGCTGTCGCGGAGGCAATTCCCGCAATAAAAGGATCCGCCGGAACCAGGAATTATCTGAAGAATAT
>CAYYJE010000014.1:0-13281 GCA_964472165.1 uncultured Prolixibacteraceae bacterium
TGTTGGAGATCAACAAGTCATTTCTGAATCACGATTTTTTTACTGACATTGTTACCTTTGACAATTCTGATGAAAATGAAATAGCCGGTGAATTATATATCAGTATTGACAGGGTAAAAGAGAATTCAGTCGCGTATAATCAAAAATTTAAGGTGGAATTGGTGAGGGTAGTCTTTCATGGAATATTGCATTTGCTGGGATATCACGACCACACTCCAGCTGAGAAAGCTGTAATGAGAGGCAAGGAGGATGAATATCTTACTATGTTTCACATCGAAAGTATTTACTGATGTTTCCTGAATATGATGTTATCGTTGTAGGGGGAGGACACGCCGGTTGCGAAGCCGCTGCTGCTGCTGCCAATATGGGGTCTGCCACATTGCTGATCACAATGGATATGACCAAGTATGCCCAGATGTCATGTAATCCTGCAATGGGAGGTATAGCAAAAGGACAGATAGTCAGGGAAATAGATGCTTTGGGTGGGTATGCAGGGATTATATCGGATCAGACCTCTATCCAGTTCAGGTTGTTAAACAGGTCAAAGGGTCCTGCCATGTGGAGTCCAAGGGCCCAAATAGACCGGATGCGTTTTTCCGGGACATGGCGTACTGTGCTGGAAAATATTCCCAATCTGGATTTGTGGCAGGATACCGTAACCGGTCTGTTAACCGGACAGGGTAGGGTGATGGGTGTCAGAACCAGGCTGGGTGTGGAAATTAAATCGAAAGCGGTCATACTTACGAACGGGACATTTCTGAACGGGCTTATGCACGTGGGGAGGCAGCAGATGGAAGGAGGAAGGATGGGTGATTCGTCCTCTTTGTTTATTTCGGAGCAGTTATCCACGATGGGTTTCAGTACAGGTAGGCTGAAGACCGGTACTCCTGTCAGAATTGACGGAAGGAGCATTGATTTTTCAAGGATGGCGGAACAAACTGGTGAAAGCGATTATCACACCTTTTCCTATCTGCCGGGAACTGCCCGTAAACTTAAGCAAAGGTCTTGCTGGATTACCTATACCAATGAAAAAGTTCATGAGATTCTGGAAACAGGGTTCGGGGATTCGCCCATGTACAATGGTACAATTCAGAGTACAGGACCGCGTTATTGTCCGAGCATAGAATCCAAGCTGGTTACATTTGCAGAAAAACCATTGCATCAGTTATTTTTGGAGCCAGAAGGTGAAACAACCCATGAATATTATCTGAATGGTTTTTCTTCTTCGCTGCCCTGGGATGTGCAATACGAGGCCTTGAGGAAGATTCCTGGTTTGGAAAGAGCCAGGATTTACCGGCCCGGTTATGCGATTGAATATGACTATTTTGATCCGACCCAGTTGTTTCATACCCTGGAAACAAAGCTTGTTGAAAACCTCTATTTTGCCGGGCAGATCAATGGAACTACCGGGTATGAGGAAGCGGGTGCACAGGGTTTAATGGCAGGTATCAATGCCCACCTGAAACTTCAGGGCAGGGGAGAAACCTTTGTGTTGGACCGGGACGAGGCCTACATTGGTGTGTTGATCGACGATCTGGTAACTAAGGGTGTAGATGAACCCTACCGGATGTTTACCAGCAGGGCTGAATACCGGATTTTACTGCGCCAGGATAATGCCGATGAACGGTTAACCAGGAGAAGCAGAGCCCTGGGACTTGCGGAAGAAAAACGAATTGTGCTGCTTGAAGAAAAACTGAGATTGAGGGAAGAAATTGTTTCTTTTTTAAAATCGTTTAGTATTAAACCGCAATATATCAATGATTTACTGCAATTAAAGGAGACTTCACCCCTGCGACAAACCGTTAAATTGATTGACATCTTGCTGAGGCCGCAAATTTCAATTTTTGATTTGATCGAGCATCTGAAACCATTCAAACAGTTTCAGGAAAAGCATGATTTTGGGGGTAGATACAGGGAAATTATGGAATCGGCCGAAATTGAAGTCAAGTATGAAGGATACATCCTCCGTGAGAAATTGCTGGCCGACAAGATGAAGCGACTCGAACACATAATGATTTCCGGAAGGTTTGATTATGAAAAAATGATGTCGTTGTCAACTGAAGCACGACAAAAACTATCGATGGTACAACCCATAACTATCGGACAGGCCAGCAGAATTCCCGGTGTTTCTCCAGCCGATATTAACGTATTGTTGATTATGCTTGGACGATAATGTTCCACGTGGAACAACTGAACCCTTTCTTTTGCGTGAAGAAGATTGAGAGGGGAGGGACACGTGAAAAAATATAATATCACGATTAACCGGATCAAAAAATGGATTTAAAACAATACATCAGGGAAGTGGCTGATTTTCCGCAAAAGGGAATCAGTTTTAAGGATATCACCACACTGATTAAAGACCCGCTTGCATTTCAAATGGTGGTAGACCAGATTGCGGCCAATTTTCGCGGAAAGGGAATAACAAGGGTTGTTTCACTTGAATCGAGGGGTTTTATTGTGGGGGGTGCCCTGGCCTATCAACTTGGTGCGGGTTTTGTCCCGATCAGAAAAGCAGGAAAATTACCCGCCGAAACTGTTTCTATCTCCTATGAGCTGGAATATGGCAGTGATGTTATTCAGATCCACCGTGACGCACTTACCCCCGACGATGTGGTGCTGATCCATGATGACCTGCTGGCAACCGGGGGGACTGCAATGGCCGCCTTGCAACTTGTCAGAAAATTGGGTGTGAAGGTTATTTATATGAGTTTTATTATTGATCTCGGATTTATTTCAAGCCCGCTTAAAGTAAAGCTGAAATCGCTCAATCCGCATATTCTGGTATCTTATAAATAGTCTGCGAACTTGACAGGGAAAGGTGAAAACAGGAACAATATCCTTCTGAAAGGGGTCATCGCACGATTGCCTGATTTACCGGGTATTTACCAGTATTTCGACGATCAGGGTACCATCATCTATATTGGCAAGGCTAAAAACCTTAAAAAAAGAGTTTATTCTTATTTTACCAAAACTCCCGAAAACCGTAAAACAGCACTGTTGGTGCGGAATATTGCGGATATCCGGCACATGGTGGTCGACTCTGAAGAGGATGCCCTCCTGCTTGAAAACAACCTGATCAAAAAATACAAGCCACGCTACAACATCAGGCTTAAGGATGACAAAACCTACCCCTGGCTGTGTATTAAAAAGGAGAGGTTTCCAAGGGTCTATAAAACCAGACAGGTAATCCGTGACGGATCGGAATATTTCGGCCCCTTTACTTCATGGCTTACCGTTTCCACTTTATTGGAACTATTTAAAAGGGTGTACAAACTTCGTACATGTAACTATGTGTTGTCGGCCGAAAATGTGGAGAAGGGAAAATATAAACGTTGTCTCGAATATCATATCGGAAACTGCACGGGTCCATGTGAAGCGTTGATCGATGAAGCGGAATATAACCGGAGTATTGAAGAAATCAGGGACATTCTCAGGGGAAATGTGACAGGTGTAATCAGACAGCTTAAATCGCTGATGCTTCGGTTGTCACAATCCTTCCGGTTTGAAGAAGCCCAGATGATAAAGGAAAGAATAACCTCCCTGGAAAATTACAGAAGTAAATCGACCGTAGTCAGTTCATCCATCACCGATGTAGATGTGTATACCATCAATTCCGATGAGAAAATTGCCGTGGTCAATTACCTCAAAGTGATCAGGGGAGCAATCGTACAGACCTTCACCATGGAAATCGGGAAGCAACTGGAAGAATCAGACCACGATCTCCTGCTTATGGGCATTGTAGAGATCCGGCAAAAGATTTTCAGCAATGCCAGTGAAATTCTGGTTCCTTTTAAAATAAATTCTGAGCTGAAAAACGTCAGGTTTCACGTTCCGCAGCGTGGTGACAAGCTCAAACTGGTGGATTTGTCGAAGCGGAATGCCACCTATTTCAGACTTGAACGGATGAAGCAGGCTGAGGTCAGTAAACCACCTGGCCATAGTGACAGAATACTGGCAACCCTTCAGAAGGATTTTCAATTGACAGAGCTGCCTGCTCGTATTGAATGTTTCGACAACAGCAACCTCCAGGGAACTGCGCCAGTGGCGGCATGTGTGGTTTTTATCAATGGGAAGCCTGCCAAACGCGAATACCGCCATTACAACGTGAAAACAGTAGAGGGCCCCGATGACTTTGCTTCCATGGTTGAAATTGTGACCCGGCGGTATAAAAGACAACTTGAGGAAGAACAACCTCTGCCACAATTAATCATTATAGACGGGGGAAAAGGACAACTGTCGGCTGCAACACAGGCTTTGGAAAATCTGGGTTTAAGGGGGAAAATTCCAATCGCGGGGATTGCTAAAAGATTGGAAGAAATCTATTTTCCCGATGACACAATCCCTGTTTATCTCGACAAAAAGTCGGAATCCCTGAAGTTGATTCAGCAACTTCGTGATGAAGCCCATCGCTTTGGTATCGCATTTCACCGCCTGAAAAGGTCGTCTGCTTTTATTACTTCTGAATTGGGAAATATTCCCGGAGTGGGCAAAATAACCGCTCAGAAATTACTCCAAAAATTCAAATCAGTAAAACAGATCAGCGGGCTCTCTTATGAAACCCTGCAACGTGAAATCGGAATGGCAAGAGCGCGGATTGTCTATGCCTATTTCCATTCCAGCCAGGAAATGGAAAAACCTGAAAACGGATAGAAAAAGATAATTATTATAAAGCGCTGATAAACAACATTATAATTAATATTTAACAAAATATTAATCCCGAGAATTGCGTGAAATCCGGTGCATACATTCCCGGTCTGCGCTGATGCGGGGTAAGCGGATTTAAATTTGCGTAAACCGCTATTCAGGGATAAATGTTTCCACGTGGAACATTTTAATAGGCCTGCCGGTATTTCTGATCGGTTTCGAGTAATCCCAGGTAGCTGATGAAGCGGGATTCTGCAATTTCACCTTTTTCGACAGCCGCCTTCACTGCGCAGCCTGGTTCATGGGTATGGGAGCAATTGTTGTACTGGCATTTTTCCGACAGGGCAAAGATTTCCCTGAAGTAGTGGGATATTTCCCATGGTTCCATTTCCAGCATTCCATATGCTTTGATTCCGGGTGTGTCAATGATGTACCCTCCGAAATCAAGTTCAAATAATTCTGAATAGGTGGTGGTATGTTTACCTTTTTCGTGATAATCTGAAATTTCGCAGGTCTTTATCTTTAATCCCGGCTGAAGCGCATTGATAAGCGTCGATTTGCCCACCCCGCTGTGACCGTTTAAAACGCTGATTTTACCTTTCATCATACCGGCCAGTTCTTCCAAACCCTGGTTTTGGGGTACCGACGTATGGATACAGGGGTATCCGATTTTCCGGTAAAGGTCGGTATAATGGTGTAAAATGGCCCGGTGATCATTGTTGTACAAATCTATCTTGTTGAAAACCAGCACTACCGGTATTCTGTAGGCCTCGGCAGAAGCGAGGTAGCGGTCGATAAAGGTAGGGGTGGTGACCGGAAGGCAGATGGTGGCGATCAGGAATGCCTGGTCGATGTTGGCGGCAATGATATGCGCCTGTTTGGAGAGGTTCTGTGACTTTCTGATGATATAATTTTTCCTTTCATGGACGGCATAAATCAACCCCAGGGGGAGGATGCGCTCGTGGCTTTCTTTTTCCAGATAATCAAATGTAACCCGGTCGCCGACAGCAACCGGGCTTGTTGTTTTGATCCCTTTGATCCGGAGGTTGCCCTTAATTTTACATTCAAAGATTTCACCGTCACCGGCTTTCACGGTGAACCAGCTCCCGGTTGATTTTATGACGATTCCTTCTTTCAAAGTGGATGAATATTATTCCCAGTCAAGGATAATTTTCCCGCAATTGCCGGCTTCCATGATGTCGAAGGCTTCCTGGTAACGGTTGGCAGGAAACCGGTGTGTAATCACCCCGGAGATGTCGAGCCCGGTAAGGATCATCATTTCCATCTGATACCATGTTTCGTACATTTCCCGGCCGTAGATTCCCTTAAGTGTTAAACCTTTGAAAATCAGTTTACTCCAGTTAATTTGAGTGGAAGCGGGAAGTAAACCCAGCAGGCTGATTTTTCCTCCGTTGTACATGTTGTTCACCATGTCGTTGAAGGCCACAGGGGAGCCGGAACATTCGAGACCCACATCAAAACCTCCGACCATGTGAAGGGTTTTCATCTTTTCGCGCAGGTTTTCCCGGGTAGGATCAATGACAAGGGTAGCTCCCATTTTAGTGGCCAGTTCGCGCCGGTATGGGCTCAGGTCGGTGCCTACAATGTTCCTGGCGCCGGAAAATTTGCATATTGCGGCTGCCATAGAGCCAATGGGTCCGCCAATCCCTGTGATCAGCACATCTTCACCTAAAAGCGGAAAGGAGAGTGCAGTATGGGTGGCATTTCCCAAGGGATCGAGAATCGACAAAATTTCATCAGGAATCCTTGCGTCGATGTGGAGAACGTTTTTGGCAGGAACAGCGATGTATTCGGCAAAACCACCGTCGCGGCTGACTCCGATCCCTATGGTATTGTCACAGATGTGCTGCCTTCCCCGCCTGCAATTCCTGCAGTACCCGCACGAAATATGTCCTTCGACCGTAACCCGGTCACCCACATGGACATTGTCAACTTCGGTGCCGGTTTCCACCACATATCCCATGTATTCATGGCCGATAACCAACGGAGTATGAATGGTTTGCTGCGCCCATTCATCCCATTTGTAAATATGCAGGTCGGTTCCGCATATTGCTGATTTTTTTATTTTTATCAGCACATCATTGGGACCGGGTACCGGAACCGGAACCTCTTCCATCCAGATCCCTTTTTCAGGTTTGCTTTTAACAAGTGCTTTCATTGGAGCTCTTTTTAAGTGGGAAAGGTAAAATTAAAATCACCAAATTTGATCTGTGAAGGTTATAAAAAATGAGTCATGTTTTCAGGGATTTACTTTCTGGTGGCAGGATTCAGCATTATCTGAGGACGGGAAATATGGCGCACCGGATACCAGGAAGCCATAAAACCGATCAGCAGGACCACCGCGAATACCAGTACAAGGTCCATCAAACGGACATCGACAGGGTATGCTGAAATTACAAAGGAGCCTTGCCCGGGAAGGGATATCAGCCCATACCTTATCTGAATCCAGCAAACCGCCACTCCCAGCAGGATCCCGGCAATAGTTCCTGCCAGGGAAATCATCCACCCTACATAAAGAAAAACCTTCCGGATCTGACTTTCAGAAGCTCCCATGCTTCTGAAAACCGAGATGTCCTCCTTTTTGTCTATGATCAGCATGGAGAGGCTTCCGAGGATATTAAAAGAAGCGATAACCAGGATAAATGCCAGGATGAGGTAGGTAGCCCATTTTTCAGTTTTCATGGTTTTGTATAGAGAATCATGCTGCTGGTATTTGTTTTTCACCCAAAAATCGTGACCCGTTTTTTCCGCAATTTCTTTTCTGACGTTTTTTACGTCATATCCTTCGGCCAGTTTAATCTCAAGGGCACTTACCCTGTTTTCTGCCTCAAAAAGGTTAGCTGCAAAGGCCAGGGGTACAAAAATGGTGGAAGCGTCTACCTCTTCCAGAAGGGAAAAAATTCCTGACGGGTATATGAGGTCATAGTTGAGTGCCTTTTCGGGGTTCAGTGAAGCCTTCAGCCCCTTTTTCGGGACATAGACATGGATGGGGCTTGTGAAGTTCAGTCCGATACCCAGGTAGGTTGCCACACCCTGACCCGGAACGGCAAACATATTGTCCTGCGAAAACAGCAGGAATTTCCCGTCGATGATCAGGCTGTCAATGCCGGAAATTTTGCTGAAATTGGATGAAACCCCTTTCATTGTGGCTATGAATTGCCGGTCTTCATAAGTAAGAAGCGCATTTCCCTCAATGACCCGGGCATATTGAGCAACGCCCGGAATCGTGGCCAGTAACGAATCTACAGCCGCAGGATCGAAAAATTTGCCCTCGCGGGGAGTGATTTTCAGGTCAGGGTCCAGCATGCTGAAATATGACTTGATCAGGCCGTCAAAACCATTAAATACCGAGAGTACCACCACCAGTGCAAAAGTACCCACGCATACTCCCATGGCCGCAATTCCTGAGATGAAATTGATGACGTGCTGCTTTTTCCGGGAGATGAGATACCTTTTAGCTATGAAAAAAGGGAGGTTCAAACGCGTTCAGTGTTAAGGATTAAGGTTATTTCTCCAGCAAACGGTCAATCTTCTCCAGATAATTGAGGCTGTCGTCGATGAAGAATTCCAGTTCGGGGACGATGCGCAGTTGTTTACCCACTTTGTTTCCTACAATTCCTCTGATAGCTTTTGTAAGATGTTTAATGTGAATGAGGGTCTCTTCTGCTTTTTCTGAGGGGTATATACTCAGGTAGCAGCGGGCGAGTGACAGATCACTGGTAATCCTGACCACCGTGACGCTGATGAGCAGTTCCCGGAATTCCGTTTTTAATTCTTTCAGGAAAATGCCGGCCAGTTCCTTCTGAATAAGCCTCGATATTTTGTTTTGGCGAGTCGAAAATTGTTCCATGAGTTACAATATAATCATCAAAAGTACACTTTTTGAACGAAAGTAGCCTTTTAAAAGTTGACTGGTTGAAAGATACGACCACAACGTAAAAATATGTACTTTCGGAATGAATAAAAGCGTAAAGGAATATGCGGACACTTACGATCGAGAACCGGGAAGAGATGGAAACCATCATACGGATGTGTAAAACCTGTTATGTAGCCATGAGCGACAAGGATTTCCCCTATGTTTTACCGATGAATTTTGCCCTGGACGGCAATTATGTACTGCTTCATTCCGCACAAAAAGGGAGAATGTGGGAAACCCTGGCATCAAATCCCCGGGTTTGTATCAACTGGACACTCGGAGAAGAACTTGCCTGGCAGGATGCCCGTATTGGTTGCAGCTATAGGGTTAAGTCGAAGTCGGTACTGGTGGAAGGGGGTGTGGAATTTGTGGAGGATTTTGACGAAAAAGTGCGGTGCATGGAGAAAATTATGGCCCAATACAGCAAACTTCCCTTTAAGTTCAGTACGCCTTCCATCCACAATGTGGGTGTGATTAAGGTGTTAATTGAAAGCATAAGTGCCCGGAGACTGGGGGCTAAAGCGGTGACTCCCTGGATCAAACCTGAAGAATCGGATATGTGAGGAGAGGGAAACAGGGTATGAACAGGAATGATTTTAACAGAGAGAGCTTGTGATGATATTTGTAACGGGAGGAACCGGATTGGTAGGCAGTCATTTGCTGCTGGCGCTGCTTCAGCAGAATGCCGGGGTGAAGGCATTAAGGCGGAAAACGAGTGATATTGAAAAAGTCAGAAAACTATTTTCGAAATATACCTCTGATGCGGATGAGCTTTTCGGAAAAATTAAATGGGTGGAAGGTGACATTCTGGATATTTATTCCCTGGTGCCTCATTTAGAGGATGTGGAATTGATTATTCATTGTGCGGCGGTGGTTTCTTTTGAAAAGCGAAAACGGAAAGAAATGATTCACAACAACGTGGAAGGTACTGCAAACCTGGTAAATGCGGCGTTGTCATGCGGGGTGAAACGTATTTGTCATGTGAGTTCCAATTCTGCGCTCGGGAATGCAAAAGATGGTTCTCCGGTCACTGAAGAAACCGTTTGGACACCCTCGAAGCGCAATTCCGGTTATTCAGAGAGTAAATTTTTCTCAGAGGCTGAAATCTGGAGGGGGATAGAGGAAGGAATGGAGGGAGTGGTGGTCAATCCGTCAATTATCCTGGGGCCGGGTGATTGGGAAAGCAGCAGTACGGCATTTTTCCCGGCAGTATACAGGGGTTTCCCGTTTTATACCCGTGGTATCACCGGATTTGTGGATGTCAGGGATGTGGTGGATGCCATTGTTTTGCTCACAGGGAATGACTTTTTTGACAAGGTAAAGAACAGGAAATTCCTGCTCAGTGCGGAGAATTTAAGTTACCGGGATTTTTTCAACCAGGTTGCCGATGCGCTTCAAAAGCGGAGGCCTTCAATTTTTGCATCCGGTATTTTGTTGGGAATTGCCTGGCGGATTTCCGCTTTGTGGTCCTTCCTAACGGGTAAACCGGCCAGAATTTCCCGCGAAACAGTAGCCAATACCAACCGTACAATCCTGTACGACGGATCAGGCATCACTGCACTCACGGGATTCCGGTACCGCCCGGTTAATGAAGCAATCAGGCATACTGCCGCCTGCTTTTTGGGGGAACGCCAAAGGTTTTGAAGGCTGGAATTCCTTTCCGGTCAGGCGTGGAAGACTAAAAGAGGAATCTGCGTGTGGAACAACATTTTACGCGCAATACTCGGGTTGAAAATCCGTGCAAGCATGCTTCTCTTGCGGGTGGTTAACGACAGTACATCGATGTGGTTTTCCTTGATAAATTTGTCAAGTTCGTTCAGAATATCTTCTCCGATGATCAGGTGACATTCAAAGATCTTATCCTGGTATTTTGAATGAAGGATATTTTTCATTCCCTGGAGTCGTGCCAGATCCCACACCGGTTCTTCGCTGCGTCCTACATGTACGCAATGGATTTCTGCATGGTAGGGTTCAATGATGCGCATGAGCTTTTCCAGGGCCACAAAATCTTTTTCATCAAAATTGGTGGCGTATAATATTTTATGAAAATTGGCGGCAATATGTTCAGGTACTTCGGGAGGAATTACCAGAACGGGCACCCTTGCTGAAATAATGATTTCAGCGGTAACGCTGCCAATGATGTCAAATTCACTTCCGGCTTTTCCCTGGGTGCCCATTACAACAACCAATACCTTGTTTTTATGGGCATATGGCAGGATGTCATCGCGGGCATCTCCCGCCTTAATGATGTATTCCGTTTCCACCTCGTTCCATCGTTCTCTGGAAAAATGGCCGACCAGGCTTTTCAGGAAGTTTTCCATGTTTTGCTGGGCGGTTTTTTCCGCATTTTCGAGGTGAATCATTATTCCGGAATCAAAAGCATACACATCGCTGAAAGGGACGGAATAGATGATGGGATTGGGATAAGCGTGGAAAAGCACCATTTTGGCATTTAACTGCCGTGAGATATCAAAAGCGATTTTGGCCGCTTTCAGGCTGAAATCTGAAAAATCGACTGGCACAAGAATCTGACGCTCGTTTTCTTTCTCCGAAACCATTGTGCTGTCGGGTTTTCCCAGGAATTCCTCCAGGATGGGAAATGCTTTTTCCAGCTCTTCTTCCAGAATCCGGACCCGGACGGCTAGGGAAGAGGTTCCTTCAAGGAGATTGACATCCTCGAGTGCACATTCAATCTCCTCTTTTTCCAGTATTGTTTTCAACAATTGTGCTTTCACAAACGGAAGAATGGCAATTGTAAGCAGTTTTTTCTCCATGGCGTTCTGTTTTAGTGACTGTTGACGGTTAAGTATTCGATAAAACAGCTGAAGAGGTTACATTCACCGGGTTTAAAATTGCAACTAAAACAAAAGCGCATTCTCCTTTTTCCGGAATGTGATACCAGGTATACATTCCGCAGGACAATGCGCTTTGCTGTAAATCCGGGGTGATACGGATTTATCAGATCTGAAAAGCTTCTTTGATTTTTTCCACGTAATCCAGTTTTTCCCAGGTAAACAACTCAACCTCAATTGTTTTCTCCTTGTGATAGGGTGGGGTAAAAATCTTTGTGACCGTTTCCGGAGTCCGGCCCATATGACCATACCGGGCAGTTTCAGCGTAAATGGGTTTGCGCAGGTTGAGTCTTTCTTCGATCAGGGCAGGGCGGAGGTCAAAGAGTTCCAGTACTTTCCCGGCAATTTCGCTGTCACTCATTTTTACCCTGTTTCTTCCGAAGGTGTTCACAAACACGCCAACAGGCCGGGCAACGCCGATGGCGTAGGCAAGCTGGATCAGAATTTCATCGGCAACTCCGGCTGCGACGAGATTCTTTGCAATATGGCGGGCTGCATAGGCTGCCGACCGGTCGACTTTTGAAGGATCTTTACCTGAAAAGGCACCACCTCCGTGGGCTCCTTTACCGCCATAGGTGTCGACGATGATTTTTCTTCCGGTGAGTCCCGTATCGCCATGAGGTCCTCCGATTACAAACTTTCCGGTGGGGTTGACGTGGTATTCGATCTCCCCGTTAAAAAGAGCCTGCATACGTGCCGGTAATTTTGAAATCACCCTGGGAATCAGTATGTGAATGACATCTTTTCTGATTCGGGCCAGCATCGGTTTGTCTTCATCGAATTCGTCGTGCTGGGTGGAAACCACGATGGTGTGTACGCTCAGTGGCGTATGATCGTCGGCATATTCGACAGTCACCTGAGATTTGGAATCAGGGCGAAGATAAGGCATGGGGCTGTCCGCTTCCCTGCGGATTGCTGCCAGTTCAATCAGAATGCGGTGCGACAGCTCCAGCGGAAGAGGCATATATTCGTCGGTATCCTTGCAGGCATAGCCGAACATCATGCCCTGGTCACCCGCTCCCTGTTCCTCCTTGTTGGGGCGTTCCACACCACGGTTAATATCCCCGCTTTGCTCATGGATGGCCACAAAAATCCCGCAGGAATCCCCGTCAAAACGGTACTCTGCCTTGGTATATCCGATTTTTTTGATAACACTCCGTGTCACATCCTGCACATCCACATAGGTTTTTGATTTTACTTCACCGGCTACCACAACCTGGCCGGTGGTGACCAATGTTTCTATTGCCACTTTGGAGTCGGGATCAAAAGCCAGAAACTGGTCAAGCAATGCGTCTGAAATCTGGTCAGCCACTTTGTCGGGATGACCTTCCGAAACGGATTCACTGGTGAATAAATAGCTCATATCTCATACAAATTTATGTGCAGGAAATCCCGGCACGATTCAACAACAACAAAAACTACAGGAAATAGATTGATCAAAAGGCATAAAGCCCTGATTGTTTTAGCATTTTTTAGTGGTTGCAATCAATCACAAATCATTCCACGTAGCGAATGCAAAAATAGTGATCTTTTTAATATGCAGAAATTCCGGGGCAGATTTTATGAAAGGGAGATTTTCACCCACAGAAATCACCTGCGCAATGCCTCTGCTCCTGCGGTAATTTCCAGAATTTCGTTGGTAATGGCTGTCTGGCGGGCTTTGTTGTATTCCAATGTCAGTTCAGAAAGGAGATCAGTAGCATTGTCGGTAGCCTGGTGCATGGCAGTCATCCGGGCCCCGTGTTCTGCAGCCAGGGAAACGAGCAGCGATTTGTAAAACAGGATTCTGAGCCACATCGGAATCAAGCCTTCGATTACTTCCGTCCGGGAGGGTTCAAATATGGTATC
>CAYYJE010000014.1:13381-41524 GCA_964472165.1 uncultured Prolixibacteraceae bacterium
CTTGCCAATGGCCAGAAAACCGACTTTTCCTTCCTTCAGTTCCTTTTTGTATTTCGAGTGGACCAGTTCAATGGCAGAGGCGGTAATGCTGGCGTTAAAGCCGCCACAAAGGCCCCTGTTGGAGGTGACCAGCACGACAAGCACGGAACCTTGTTCTTTTTGTCCGGTAAACTCCGATCCGGTCAAGGCTCCGCCTCCTGAAAATGCCGAGTTAAAGATTTCATGAAACCGCAGGGCATAAGGCCGGAAGTTGATCACCGCATCCTGTGCTTTTTTCAGTTTTGAGGCAGAGACCATCTTCATGGCGCTGGTCACCTGCCTGGTGGTCTTGATCGATCCGATCCGGGTTCGTATTTCTTTCAGTCCTGCCATAATTTGATCATCCCTTTTGAGACTTCCGGATTGCTTTAGTGCACGTTGTATTTTTCTGCGGCTTCAGCTGCGGCTTTCTGAAGTGCTTTTTCAACATCCTCATTCAGAACTCCCGATTTGAGCAGGGTAAGAATATCCTTGTATTTCATTTCGAGGAGTTCTACAAATTCCGTTTCAAAATTCCTGATTTTTTCCACGGGTATTTTGCGCAGCAACTCTTTGGTGCCGCAATAGATAATGGCGATCATGTGCTCCAGTTTAACAGGCTGGTACTGTCCCTGTTTCAGGATTTCCACGTTTTTTCTTCCTTTATCGAGAACCCTGAGGGTAGCTGCGTCGAGGTCAGATCCGAATTTGGCGAAAGCTTCCAGTTCCCTGAACTGGGCCTGGTCGAGTTTCAGGGTGCCCGCGATTTTTTTCATGGCCTTCACCTGGGCTGACCCTCCTACCCGGGAAACTGAAATTCCCACGTTGATGGCAGGACGGATGCCGGCATTAAAGAGATTGGTTTCAAGGAAGATCTGACCGTCGGTGATGGAGATCACGTTGGTGGGAATATAGGCTGACACGTCGCCGGCTTGGGTTTCAATGACAGGAAGGGCGGTCAGTGAGCCTCCCCCCTTTACTTTTCCTTTCAGACATTCAGGCAGGTCGTTCATGCCGGCTGCGATTTCGTCCGAATCGATGATTTTGGCTGCCCTTTCCAACAATCTTGAATGGAGGTAAAATACATCGCCGGGATAGGCTTCACGTCCGGGTGGCCGGCGAAGCAGCAGCGACACTTCACGGTACGAAACCGCTTGTTTGGAGAGGTCATCGTAGATGATCAGGGCATCACGGCCGGTATCCCTGAAAAACTCTCCGATGGCAGCTCCGGCGTAGGGGGCGTAAAACTGGAGGGCTGCGGGATCGGCAGCAGAGGCCATCACGATGACGGTATAATCCATTGCGCCGTGTTTTTCAAGGGTGGCTGCCAGAGTTGCCACGGTGGATCCCTTTTGTCCGATGCCCACATAAATGCAGTATACCGGTTTCCCCTGTTCAAAGTTTTCACGCTGGTTGATGATGGTATCCACCGCAATGGCTGTTTTTCCGGTCTGCCGGTCGCCGATGATGAGCTCCCGTTGTCCGCGCCCAATAGGAATCATTGCATCGATGGCTTTTATACCGGTTTGCAGTGGCTGTTTCACCGGTTGCCTGAAAATAACCCCGGGAGCTTTCCTTTCAAGCGGCATCTCGTAAAGTTTCCCCTTGATGGGTCCTTTCCCGTCGATGGGTTCCCCCAGCGTGTTGATCACACGGCCGACCAGGTTCTCGTTGACCATGATGGAAGCGATACGGCCCGTTCTTTTGACGGTATCACCCTCTTTTATCGTTTCGCTGGCACCCAGCAATACAGCACCCACGTTGTCTTCCTCCAGGTTGAGGACGATTCCCTTTGAACCGCTGCTGAACTCAATCATTTCGTTCGATTCCACATTGGCGAGACCATAAATGCGGGCAATTCCGTCACCGACCTGTAAAACGGTCCCTACTTCGTCAAGTTCAGCCTCTACCTTGAAATGTTCGAGTTGCCTTTTTATGATGTCCGATACTTCTGCCGGTCTTAATTCAGCCATGGTAAATCAATTTTCTCTGTTTTTATTTCGCCAGAATGGCAGATTTGATTTTTTTGAGCATGGTGGAGATACTCCCGTCATACTGTTTGTCTTCAATCCGCATAATTATTCCCCCCAACAGGGCAGGATTCACAACCGTTGTCAACTCAACCCGTTTTCCGGTTTCCTTTTCCAGGTTTTGCCTGATCAGTGCCACAATCTCCGCCTCGAGGGGTTCGGCGGTGGTTACCGTGGCCGGAACAATCCCGTGACCGGTACGGATCCGGTCCATCAGATTGCGGCAGATCCCGGGAATTTCCGCTTCACGGTTATTCTCAATGATCAGCAGGAAAAAACGGAGAGAAAACTCATCCATGTGAGGGTGAAGGATTTCCCTGAGTATGCTCTTTTTTTGTGATGTTTTGATCACCGGATTTTGTAAAAGCTGAATGAAATCATCGGATTCCCTGCAAAGCCTGTATACCAGTTCGGTATCGCGGTAAACAGTATCGATCCGGTCATTTTCTTTGGCCAGTTCGTACATCGCTTTGGCATACCTCACGTTGATCTTGCAGTGGTTCATCGCTTAATTCAGTTTAAACTCCTCGAGCTGCGTCCGGATGATTTTTTCCTGGCGGGGTGTGCTTTCCAGTTTTTCTTTAAGGATGGTTTCCGCGATACGCACTGAAAACTCCGCTACCTGTTGTTTCAGGTCGTTTAGTGCCATATTTTTCTCGTTTTCAATCTGTTCGTGCACTTGTGCCAGCAGTTTTTCACTGTCGCGGGTAGCCTTTTCCCTGGCTTCAGCGATAATACGTTCTTTGATAACCCGGGCATCTTTCAGAATTTGTTCCCGGTCATCCAACGCCTGGACTCTCATCAATTCCTGCTCATTTTTCAGATTCTCGAGCTGGTTTCTGGCCAGATCAGCGGAACGAAGTGCATCCCGGATGGATTCTTCCCTCTCTTTCAGTACGTTCAGAATAGGTTTCCAGGCATATTTCCCCAGGATGTAAACCACAATTCCGAAAATGATGACCAGCCAGAATATGGTTCCTGCATTTGGCGTTACTAAACCCATACTTTTTGTGTAAATAATTGAAAGTCAAAGCAGATCACCTCCGGTTAAAACGGAGGTTAATCAGGGATCCGGGGTATTAACCGAGGAAGATGACCAGGATACAGGTAATCACAGCAAAAAAGGCAACTCCTTCAATAAGGGCGGCCGACACAATCATGGTTGACCGGATATCCCCGCTTGATTCAGGCTGGCGGGCGATGGCTTCCATGGCGCTTCCGCCAATCCGGCCAATGCCGATTGCAGCTCCGATGGTAGCCATGGCGGCTCCGATAGCTGCCCCGAAAGATCCCAGGGCAAGGTCAGCTAATAAGACAAATAACAAGTTCATAATGGTAAATTTAGTTTTTATTATACTGTTAATGTTGTTCTGCAGTGGCCATCCCAAAGTAAAGTGCCGACAACAGGGTGAATACGTAAGCCTGGATAAAGGAAACCAGCACATCGAGCAAAAGGATGAAAACAGAAAAGAGTATGGAAACCGGACTGATCAGGAAACCCCCGACACTTCCGAAAAGGTTGCCGAAAATAAAGATGAGGCTCACAAAAACCATGACAATGAGGTGACCGGCCATCATGTTGGCAAATAACCGGACCATCAGGACGAAGGGTTTTGTGAACATGCTGAAAAACTCCACAAAAGGCATCAGTGGAACGGGATATTTCATCCACCAGGGTACGTCGGGATTGAAGATCTCCTTCCAGTAGTGTTTGTTCCCGCTGAAAGTGGTGATGAAAAAAGTGAAGAGGGCCAGAACTAGGGTTACCGAAATGTTGCCGGTAATGTTGGCGCCAAAAGGAAAGAATGGAATCAGACCAATGAGGTTGTCAATCAGGATAAAGAAAAAGAGGGTCAGCAGAATGGGGAGGAATCGTTCGTGCTTGTTTTTTCCGATGGCGGGAATGGCAATGTCGTCGCGGACAAAGAGGATGACCGGTTCCACAAGGTTGTGGAGACCGGAGGGGGCTTTCCCCCTGTTGGAGACAGCCTTACGGGCAACGACAATGAGGATTGCTGCCAGGAGTAGTGCCGAAAAGAGGGAACCGGCCACTGTTTTGGTGATCGAAAAATCAAAAGGTTTACCGGTTATCTCTCCCTTGTCATTGACTTCCACGATTTTTCCCTCCTGGCTTCCTTCACCGGCGATGGCAAATCCCCGGTATGCTGCATGACCATGCTGGAACCGGGATGAAAGGAAAGCATGAAAACCACTCTTTTTGCTGTAAAGAATAACTGGCAGGGGGATGGTGAGATGGGTATTTCCGATAGTGGTGATATGCCATTCATGGGAATCCGACACATGGTCAACCACATATTTGCCGGCATCGAATGACCCTGCGGTATGGTCAGCTGCTTCAGCGGGAGTGCCTGTGCCATGTTGTGCCGTGGCAGAAGGCATTAGCCCGAAGATGACCAGGAACAGTATGAGAAAAAAGTGTAACGACTTTTTCATTGACTGAACAGAAAATGGGCTTCCTGTGACAACAAATGTAATTATTTTTGATAAAGGAGGTTCATCGCCGGCAAGAATGTCACACCGGCGGTTTAATGGTCCGTTTGATCCTTTTTTGATTTGTTCTGAAGGATTTGGGTCACCTCTGAAATTTCGAGAAATGTGTAAATCAGGTAAAGTAAACCAAGGGATATTATGAAGGACAACACATTTTGCCTGAAGAGAAGCAGCCAGGTTACAGCGAGGGCTCCGAAAACCAATAGACGCAGCATGGTGATCATCATGCTTGTCCTGGTAAATTTCCCGATTCCTTTTTCAGAAGCCTTCACAAGCCACGTAAAAGTAATCCAGGTGAAGAGTACCACGAAAAGTAAAAGCAGGGGAAGGGCGGGGAGGTAGTATTGGGGCAGAAAAAAGCCAAAAACGAGGGCACCGGCAATTACTACAACCAGTGTAACCCATAAAATACGTGTTAAAAAGCGACGGTAGAGGAGATTCATTGAGCTTTGACAGGTTCTTTGCTGACGATTTCAGCAGATGGTCCCATCTGGCAGTTTCCGGTAAACAGGGAACCCGGTTCAACGGAGAGTTTGGTGGCAATAATGTCGCCATTGACAATCGCGGTTGATTTAAGTGTCAACAGTTCCGCGGCCGAAATTTTACCTTTGAATTTCCCTGAAATCTCAATGTTGGTACAAAGTATTTCACCCTCAATACTTCCGGAACTGCCAATGACCAGTCGTCCTTTTGATTTGATGTTCCCCTTCAGAAAGCCGTCAATCCTGATATCGCCGTCCGCATTGATATCCCCGTTGATTTTGGTACCTGAACTGATCAGGTTGATATTCTGGGAAGGTGTTTCGGGGTAACTCTTCTGATTCATTTTCATTGTCTTTAATGATTCTTTATCTGATAAATAATTTCTGATGTTTAAACAGTTAAAGGTATAAAAAAAGACGAAGGGGCAAAAATATCAAAAAAAAAGATCAGAATTTTCTGATCTTCTGCCGGATGCTTATACAGCAATTTCTTTTTCAATGACCTGTTTGCCTCTGTAATGACCGCACTCACCACAAATGGTATGCATTTTTACGGTTGCACCGCAATTTGAACAGGTACCGAGAGTTGGCACAGCGGCTTTGTCATGCGTTCTGCGTTTGTCCCTTCTGGTTTTCGAATGTTTGTGTTTTGGATGTGCCATGGCTATTTTCTGTTTTAATTATTGTTCAACAAATCTTTCAATTGTTCCCATCTTCCGTCCGGATGTTCTTCGTGATGACGGGTATATTCTTTTATTTTTTTCAGCATTTCAGGATTGCAACTGCTTTTTCCTTCTTTGTCGGAAGGATGAACATGTTTCAACGGAACACTCAGAATAATATATTCGTAGATGATCTGGGCCACATTAATCTGGTAATCTTCAGGATGGAGCCAAATCACTTCGTCGTCGTCCTCTGACTCGTTTTCACCGAATTTGATCCAAAGTTGTTTTTCATTCTGAACCGGTTGGTGGTAAAGTTCAAGACACCGATCGCAGGTAAGTTCAACGAAACCTTCCAGACTGAGCCTGACCGACATGAAAGAACTCCGTTTTTCCAGCGTGATGCTGACATTTACATCAGCATGGTCAACGAGTCTGTTTTCAAAGTGTTCAAAGAACGAATCGGCTATATGATAGTCAAAAACATGATTGCCCTCCTTTAAACCTTTGAAGGCAATATTGTATGTCGACAGTTTTTCCACAGCCCAAAAAAAGTGTTGCAAAAGTATAAAATTTTATATTACGAATACCAATACACGAAAATATTTGATGATTATCCCGCTGTTTGGTGCATGTGAAGAACAATCCGGAAGGTAGTTCCTTTGTTGATTTCCGAATCCCGGATGAAAATTTTTCCCTGGTGATAATTTTCCACGATTCTTTTGGCCAGCGACAATCCCAATCCCCAACCCCTTTTTTTGGTGGAATATCCGGGTTGGAAAATGGTCTTAAACTGTGATTTGTGAAGTCCTTTTCCGGTGTCGCTCAGGTCAAGTATCACATTGTTTTCCTTGTTTTTGAGAGAGAGTGTGATGGTTCCTTCACCATTCATTGCGTCGATTGCATTTTTGCAGAGGTTTTCGATCACCCATGAAAAGAGGGATTCGTTGAGGGGAATTTCATGGTTTGTGAAGTTGTCGGCCACAATCTCATATTTGATTCTCCCGGATGATCTGATTTTAAGGTATTCAACGGTATTGTGAATTACCCGGGTAATGTCGGTCATAAGCAATTCCGGGCGGGAACCAATTTTTGAGAAGCGTTCAGTAATTTTTTCAAGCCGTTGGATATCTTTTTCCAGTTCGTTGACAATGGTTGGGTCTTTTTGCTGGTTTCTGAGCAGTTCGATCCAGGCCATAAGGGAGGAAATGGGGGTACCCAACTGGTGGGCTGTCTCTTTCGACATTCCCACCCACACCTGGTTTTGTTCGGCACTGCGTGAAGCGCTGAAGGCCAGATAGGCAACCCCGATAAACAGGAAAATTACGATGAGCTGGATAACCGGGAACATCCGGAGGTTGCGCAGCAGATAGGATTCCCGGTAATAAAGGAACTGTTTGGACTGGTCGGAGATAAATATTTCGATGGGGGGGTTCTGCAGTTTCATTTTACGGAGTTCGCTGGTGAGGATCTCTTCCCTGCGTGCTTCGTTGAATTTTATGTTGGCATGGATGATGATGGAATCGCTTTCGTTGGTGACGATCAGCGGGATGGAAGTATTCTGGTTGCTGATCATTTCGATCAGCGAAATGTCTAGTTCGGAAAACATGTTTTCGCTGGCAAGTCTCTTAGTGGCTTCCGCCCAGAGTTCCACTTTTTTGCGTTCCTCCACCGAAAGCTTGTCAGTAAGCCAGTTGGTATACATCAGTGAAGCCACCCCGATGATCACTGCGGTCAGAAACAGCAGGATTTTCCAGCGTCGTTTTTTCAGGTAAATGTCCAATGCAGTAAAGTTTCCTTGTTACAAAGCTATTGAACGGATTTTCCCCGTGAAAATTATCTCCCCATCATTTTAAGTGCGGTCTGGTAAATTCCGTCGGTGTCGAATCCACATTCCTTGTAAAGCTGTTCCGGGGTTCCCTGTTCAATAAACCTGTCGGGAACTCCGAGTGTGACCATTTCCGGTGAGTAATGGTGTTGGACCACAAATTCAGCCACAGCGCTGCCGAATCCACCTTTGACGCTACCGTCTTCCACGGTAATGATTTTGGAGAACGAACGCATCACAGTGTGGAGCAGTTTTTCATCCAGGGGTTTCACGAACCGCATATCGTAGTGGGCTGCAGAGATATTGTCGCGTTGCAGTTTTTTGAGGGCGCGTTGTGCAAAAACACCTGGTTTACCGATGGTAAGCAGGGCCAGGTCGATGCCTTCCGTGAGGACGCGGGCAGTTCCCGGTTCAATTTTTTCAAAAGGAGTACGCCAGTTCACATTGGTGCCGCAGCCCCTGGGATACCGGATGGAGAAAGGTCCCTGACCTTCGAGTTGGGCGGTGTACATCATATTGCGCAATTCCGGTTCATCCATGGGGGCGGCAACCACCATGTTGGGGAGTGTCCGCATATAGGCGATGTCGAAGACCCCCTGGTGGGTGGCGCCATCCTCGCCGACCAGGCCGCCGCGGTCGAGGCAGAATACCACCTGCAGGTTTTGAAGGGCCACATCATGGATAACCTGGTCGTAAGCCCGCTGCATAAAGGTGGAATAGATGTTACAGAACGGAACCATGCCACGGGTGGCAAGACCTGCGGCGAAAGTAACCGCATGCTGCTCGGAGATCCCCACGTCGAAAGCCCGGTGAGGCATCTTTTGCATCATGATATTCAGGGAGCATCCCGAGGGCATTGCAGGTGTGATTCCCACAATCTTCCCGTTCAATTCAGCCAGTTCGACGATGGTTTCGCCGAAGACATTCTGAAACTTAGGGGCTTTTTCAAGTTCACAACCGCAACTGTAAATTTTTCCGGTGGCTTTGTCAAACTTTCCGGGAGCGTGGTATTTTGTCTGGTTAATCTCCGCTTCAGGGAATCCTTTACCTTTTTGGGTGATCACATGGAGCAGTTTAGGGCCCTTGATTTCTTTCAGGTCGGAGAGCACCCTGGTCAGGTATTGCACGTCGTGCCCGTCGACAGGCCCGAAATAGCGGAAATTGAGCCCTTCAAACAGATTACTCTGGTTCAGCAGAAGGGCTTTCAGGGCTCCTTCAGTTTTCTGAACCGCCCGGCGGGTCAGAAACCCCAAACCCTTCAGCTTTCCCAGCCCTTCCCACACTTCATCTTTCATCCGGTTATAGGTTTGAGATTTGGATATGTTGAGCAGGTGCTGGGTGATTCCGCCGATATTCGGATCGATGGCCATGTTGTTGTCGTTGAGGATTACCAGGATATCCGATTTCAGAAAGCCGGCGTTATTCAAGCCTTCAAAGGCCATTCCGCCGGTCATGGCTCCATCGCCGATAATGGCGACCACTTTCCGGTTTTCGTTGTTCAGCTTACTGGCTACGGCCATGCCCAGGGCCGCTGAAATCGAGGTGGACGAGTGGCCTACGCCAAAGCTGTCATATTCGCTCTCACTTCGTTTGGGAAAACCGCTGATCCCTCCGAATTTCCTGTTCGTATGAAATTGTTCACGCCGGCCGGTGAGAATCTTGTGCCCGTAAGCCTGGTGGCCTACATCCCACACCAGCTGGTCATAAGGGGTATTAAACACATAATGAAGCGCCACTGTCAATTCCACAACACCAAGACTGGCGCCGAAATGGCCCGGGTTGTTGCTTACCGAATCAATGATGAACTCACGAAGCTCGTTGCACACCTGCGCAAGGTCATTCGCGGAGAGTTTCCTGAGATCGTCAGGAGTATTAATTTGTTGAAGGTGGTTATTCCTACCTGCTGTCATTGAGTCCCTGTTAATTTCGTCAATTTTCCGACACATATTTTTTTACGAGATTCAGCCCATCCAGTGTGAGCATGGGCTCCAGGTGCCGGATAGCGGGAATCAGGGGTGCCATCACGGTACTCAGACCGCCTGTGGCTACCACTGTGAGTTTTTGATTCAGTTCCTCCTCGGTCCGTTTGATCATCGAATCCACCAAACCGGCATACCCCAGCACAATCCCTGATTGTATGGCATGCATGGTATTCTGCCCTAACACGGAAGGAGGGGCCACCAAATGCACCCTTGGAAGTTGGGCCGTCTTGCCCGCAAGTGCATTGACCACCGTATTCATTCCCGGAGCAATGGCAACTCCCAGTATCTTACCCTGTTTCCCTACTGTGGTAAAAGTCAGGGCTGTACCGAAATCAATCACCATCGTAAATTCCCCGTACTTCTGATAGGCAGCCAGAGAATTGGCAACCAGGTCTGATCCAATCTGGTAAGGATTCAGGATTCCCAGCGGAAGTTTGTCGTAAACTTCCGGACCCAATAAAATTGGGGAGAGATTCAGAAAATTGGAAAGCATATCGATAAAGGGTTGCACAAGGGTGGGGACGACACTGCTCAACACTACTGAGTTGATCAGGTCGGGAGATACCTGCCCGTTGGAAATCAACGTGCGGAAAATCACTTCGTATTCGTCCGCAGTCTTCTCTGTATCGGTCTGGATCCTCCAGTTCGTAATCCACTCTTCCCCGGAATGAATCCCAAAAACAATGTTGGTGTTGCCTATGTCGATTACTAAAAGCATTTCAGAAATTTTTACAAAGTTTAAAAGTAACCTCAGAATAACAAAATTTCAGGATGCAAGTTTATTTAAAATCCGCCGAACCCGCAACTTACTCCCGGTTTCATTCTCTTTTTAATTGATCTTTAGTTGCTTATATCACAATTTTCTTTATATTTATACCATATTTTCTTAAATTTAAAGGCATGCAAAATTACCGCCATCCTTTGATTTTTGTTGTGGAAGACAATCCGGTGTACAATGACCTGATCACGGGAGTACTTAAAGCCAGGCAGTTTAAGAATATCCGCTCATTCAGCAATACCGATGAGTGTTTCAAAAACATCACCCAGAATCCCGACATCATTGTGCTGAACTATGCCTATTCTGGTTTTACCGGGTTAGACCTGATGAAAAAAGTACATGAAACCAGGCCAGATGTCATTTTTATTTTCCTGAGCGGGCAAAACAATGTAGAAGTAGCCGTGAAAATCATGCGGCATGGCGCTTTTGACTATATTGTCAAAAATGACAAAGCCCCTGATAACCTGATCAATGCGATACAGATTGCTGTCAAAGGGGAGAAAAGGCAGACTACCCAGAAAAGCCTACGTAAAGGGGCCATTCTTTTTTTTATCCTGGTTCTTGTTTTGATCATTCTTATATTTTCTCTTTCCTTGTTTTCCGATGATTTTAAACTTTTCTGAACGGAATGATTATCTTCGGGTTTTGTGAATATAAACTTTAACAAGTGACAATAACCCGGATCTTCAGGAAATTTAAGACCATATTTTGGGTTTCCAACATCATTGAGTTATTTGAAAGATGGGCATGGTATGGATTTTACATGGCCTTTGCCCTTTACCTGGTGAATTCGACCGATACCGGGGCTTTGGGCTTGTCCCAGGGCGAGAAAGGCATTATTATGGGGACGGGTTCCATGTTGCTTTACCTCCTCCCTCTCTTTACCGGAGCTTTTGCCGATAAACTGGGCTACCGGAGGATGCTTTACCTGGCCTTTCTTTTATACATCACCGGATTTTACATGATCCGTACATTCCACACCTTTGGGGGAGTCTTCTTTGCTTTCGTCTGGATCTGCATCGGAGGGGCTTTTTTTAAACCCATCATATCAGCGATGATTGCCCGCACTACCGACAAAGAAACCTCTTCGATAGGCTTCGGCATTTTCTATATGATGATCAACATCGGCGGATTTATCGGGCCTTTCATCGCGGGGATTCTGCTCCATAAAAGCTGGGATTATGTTTTTTTCATGTCGATGGCTGCCATTGGATTCAATTTCCTGCTCACCTTTTTCTTCTTCCGGGATCCCGTTACGCGCGATGCAGGCTCCTCCGCCGGAAACAGCATTCTTCAGGCATTGTGGAATATCCTGGAAACCCTTCTCAATTGGAGGTATGTGCTTTTTCTGGTCATAATGATCCTTTTCTGGACGGCTTTCAACCAGCTCTATTATTCCTTTCCGGTATTTGTGGACCACTGGGTCGATACGGCCACCCTGTACCGGGGTATTGCCGTGGTGTCACCAGCCCTTGCATCAGCCATTGGTACTCCCGAAGGAACCATTTCTGCCGTGACCTTGTCGAGCATGGACTCTTTCTTCATCATCGTGTTCCAGCTGATGGTCTCTGCCCTGGTGATGCGTTACCGGCCTCTGACGGCCATGATGGGGGGCATCCTGGTCCTGGCAGGCGGATTGGCCTTGATGTTCAGCATGCAGAGCGGATGGATGATTCTATTGGGGATCCTGATTTTCGGCCTTGGTGAAATGGCAAGCTCTCCGAAATTTACCGAATACATAGGACGCATTGCCCCTGAAGATAAAAAAGCCCTCTACATGGGAACCTCCTTTCTACCCATTGCAGTCGGTCACCAATTGGCCGGATGGCTCTCAGGAGGGATTTTCGAACGTATTTCAGACAAGTATTATCTCCTGGGGATGGAATTGTCATCCCGTGGGATGGCACTGCCTGCCCTTTCGGACTCCTTTACCAAGAATGATTTCTGGCAGGAAGCTGCCACCCGGATGGGGATGAGTTCTTCGGAACTGGGTGCTTTTCTGTGGCAGAATTACCATCCCTGGCATATCTGGTACCTCTTCAGTGGCATTGCACTCCTGGCAATGCTCCTTCTCTGGTTTTACGACCGGTTTATCCTGAAGGATTAAAAAAAATCACCGCAAAGAGACAAAGGCGCGGGAAATTATATCCCTGCGCCTCTGTGCCTCTGCGGTGAAAGTAAGAATACCGGTTATCCGGTTTTTATTCCTTGGGTGCTTCTCCCGGTACTGGGATGACGATGTCTTTCATCATACCCACTTCGCCCATGACAAAAGTATCAGGACCCAGTTTAAGGTCGGAGTTCATCATCTCCTCGAGGGTAACCTTTTTACCTGTGTAGGCTGAAACACGCCCCATAATGGCTACCATACAGCTCATTGCGGTGGCTTCGGCTTCGTTGACCGGGATATCCTGCCGGATACAGGTCACCAGGTCGATGTGCTCCTGGTCGTAAGGATTGACGGCTACCGATTTTCTGGGCTCCCCTTTTTCATTAAGCGGATAGGCATAGCTGTAGATTTCATTACCTGCGAGGTCGAAAATTTTGTTCTGGCAGTTGGTGGAGCCTTTGGTACCCCGGATGTATTCACTGACGTTGTTTTCGCAACCGTTGATCTGGCGGCACATGCTGTGCATATGCATGCCGTTGTCATATACAAAATCTACGGAGAAGTTGTCGTACTGGTCGCCGGTGACCCTGCGAAGGCGTGAGCCGAAGCCTACGGCCTGTGTGGGATAAGCACCTGTGAACCAGTGGATCACATCCAGATTATGGACGTGCTGTTCGACAATGTGGTCGCCCGATAACCAGGTCCAGTTCACCCAGTCGCGGATCATGCATTCCATTTCGCTCCAGTCGGCCTGGGGATTACGGTGCCATAATTTCGACTGGTTCCAGTAGGCATTTGCGGTGACCAGGTCACCGATGGCGCCGGTGGCAATCTGTTTGTATACCTCAACGTAGTCGCGCTGATGGTGGCGCTGTGTTCCGCAGATGACTTTCAATCCGAGCGAATCGGCCATTTTTGCGGATGAGATAATGCTTCTGACGCCAACCGGATCAACGGCAACAGGTTTTTCCAGGAAAACGTGTTTACGGGCTTTCACAGCTGCTTCGAAATGAGCGGGTCTGAAAACCGGAGGAGTAGCCAGAATGACCACATCCACTCCTGAATCGATCACTTTCTGGTAACTGTCGAAGCCCACGAAACAATTTTCAGGAGCCACTTCCAGGTTTTTTTCCTTTTTCAGTTTGGCGACACAATTGTCAATCCTGTCTTGGAATACATCACCCAGGGCAGTAATGGTCAAATTGGGACCCGCATTGAGCCAGTTAATGGCTGCCCCGGAACCACGGCCACCGCAACCGATCACGCCGGCTTTCAGGGGCTGTCCGTCAGGTGCCTGGTCAAGCAGCGGGGGAATTACCAGTTCTCCCAACTTTTTGAAAGGTTGCCCTGTTACCAGGGATACTGATTTGTCGCTCCCACCGGCAGCACACGACATCAGCGGATTGAATCCGGCCACACCTACTGCTCCCAAAGCTGCAGCACCTGTTAAAAATTTCCTTCTTGAAAAATTATTGTCACTCATATGGTTAAATTTTAAGATTGTGTTGATTCTTATTTTCCCGTTTTTTCGTCAAAATCACAAACCACCCTGAAAGAAACATGGTTACAGTCGGACAGCCACCACATGCTTTTCGGGATCTGTGGATCGGTCACCAGCCATGCCTCTGTCCGGGTATAATCACGGGCAGCACTCCTGACGCGGCCGGCATCGCTTTTGAATGCGCCTCCCCTTACCACCTTTTCTTCACCTGTGGCCGGCCCGTTGGGATCGGTCGCTCCATCGGAAATTGCAGCGTAGGCATCGGCTGCATACCAGTCGGCGCAGTATTCCGCGGCGTTGCCCAACATGTTTTTCAGCCCGAAGGGATTGGCTTCCACCTGGTCGGGAGTCTGCGTCTTATTCAGACTGTTGGTTTTGTAGATCACATACTTCCCGATGTTCTCGTTTTTCTTTCCGAAAAATTTGCCAAATACTCCCTTTTCCGAAAAATCGCGCGGATTCCCTTCAAAAAAGTAGGGAGTTGAGGTTCCTCCCCTGGCTGCATATTCCCACTCTGCCTCGGTAGGCAGGCGGTATCTCTTCCCGGTCACCTGAGAGAGCCACTGACAGTAAACTTCGGCAGCCTTGTAGCTCATGGTAATCGCCGGACGGGAACCCATCCCCCAGTTTTGATCGGGCTGACCATAGGGAGGTGTCGGACCGGAAATCGCATCCACGTCGGCATCCGCCAGCGTACGTGCACCTTCAGTATCTGTGGACCGTCCCTCTCCAGCAGTCGACGCATAAAATGCCAGAAACTCATCCCATGTAATTTCAGTCTCCGCCATGAAGAAGGGAGTGATGTTTACTTTTTTGACAGGACCTTCATCACTGCTGCGCATTTGTTCAGACTCCGGACTTCCCATTTCAAAAGAGCCTCCCGGAATGGCAACCATCTTAAAGGAGACCGTCGTTTGCGGGATGGTCTCCGTAAAAGTTTCATGTCCGGTAACCGTCGCAGGTGCTGTGAATACTTCCTGGCTGGCGCTTGTGCCACTGCCGAATTCCACATTGCGGGTATGTTTGCGGTTGGGGTCGTAATGCCCCACATCAATATGACAATTCAGGCAAAGCAAATCCTTTTCATTGCGTGAATAATATAAATGGGCATCCTGACCCTCTTTGGTAAGCGTGAGGGGAAACAGGTTCACGTGACATTTGACGCACGACTCCTGGTAAGTGAAGTGACGCGCCATCTCTACGGTCCGCCTTCCTTCCCAGTTGAATTCTGCACTGTCCTTGGTGAGATAACCCCAGATATCTTTTGCTCCCAGTCTGATTTTTTCTTTCAGATACCCTTCTCCTTCAGGTGGCAGGTGACATTCCACACATCCTACCTTCACTCCGCTGGTGGTTACATAGTGGCTTGAAAGTTTCCATGAATTAAAAACATGGGGATGAACATGGCAAACTTCGCAAAAGGAATCTGTGGATGTGGCTTTGATCGCTTTGTTCGAGCAGAGGGTGGCCACTATTCCCAGTAAAAACCCCGTAATAATCAGCAGCAAAAGTTTATTCCTGAAAAACGATTTTAATCCTTGAAGCATACAGGTGCGTAATTTTGAATATGATCCGGTCGATTGTAAAAAGGCGTTCAAATTTAATAAATAATCGCAGCCTTGCCTTTAAAGTGGTTATTTTTAGAGTTATTTAGAAAGAATTTAGATTTTTAAGCGGGGAAAATTCCGGAGAAATTTGTAACTTGGAGGTACCCTATCCGAAATGATGACCGCTTTTTTGACCGATTTTCTGGAATTGTTTTACCCCGTTCTATGCGTGGCTTGCGGGAGAAAGCTTGTTCAACAGGAAAAATTCCTTTGTCTTCACTGTCTTCACGATTTGCCACGGACGAATTTTCATACAATCCCTGAAAACAAGGTGGCTCAGATTTTCTGGGGCCGGGTACCCGTTGAAATGGCTTCTTCCTGGCTCTATTTCAGGAAAGGAAGCCGTTATCAGAGGCTGGTCCACTTCCTGAAATACAAAGGAATTAAAGAGATCGGGGAAGAGATGGGAAGACTTTACGGGATTGACCTGCAGGGTTCATCCTACGCCACCGCCGATATACTTGTTCCGGTACCCCTTCATCCCAGGCGGCTTAAAGAGAGGGGTTACAACCAGAGTGAATGGTTGGCAAGGGGGATCGCGGAATCGCTCAATATACCCGTCTCTACCGGCAACCTGGTACGGGGAAAATTTACCTCCACCCAAACCCGGAAAAACCGTTTCGAAAGATTCAGAAATGTGGAGGGCATTTTCACCGTGCTGAAGCCGGAAGAACTTCTCCATAAGCACGTGTTGCTCGTGGATGATGTGGTAACCACCGGGTCTACCCTGGAGTCTTCTGCCGAAGCGCTCCTGGCTGCCGGTGCCGGAAAGGTAAGTATTGCCACACTTGCCTGCGCTGAAATATAATCCGGAAACCCTCCCTTAAATCCGCGTTTTTTATAATCAGCGGATTATGATTTTCTTTCCCTCCACTTCCAGAATATCTCCCTTCCTGATTTTAGCCCGCCGCCGGTACTCTGTCTCCCCGTTGCGAACAACCATGCCCTCATCGACCATCATTTTTGCATGACCTCCGGTTTCACTAAGGCGGAGGTATTTCAGCAGCCTGAACAGCTCAATGTATTCCTCCTTCAATTCAAACTCAATCATCGTTTTTCAATTTTTTCAGTTCTTCCTGCAACTTTCGTGTCAATCCGGTAATTACGATTTCGTACGACTCATCGATCCAGGATTTTAACAGCGCCCGGGGGACGGCATAGGTATCGTTGATGTTGTTCCAGTGAATTTTTGCAAGGTGGGAGGCCGGGGTGATACACGGCCACTCCTCCCTCATCTCTATGATTTTTCCGGGCCTGTTTTTCAGGGCAATGCCCGTCTTTCCCTCCAGGTCGGCAATACAGAAGATCTTGCCCATCACTTTGAAAACCAGTGTGGTCTCATCAAAAGGAAACCCCTCGGTTACCCCCGGCCTCGCGAGGCAATATTCCCGGATCTCTTCGATGTTCATCCCAGCGTCGGGTTGAAGGCATTGTCGTAATGTTCCAGTTCAAAATCGTTGGTCCCCAGAATGGTGACCAGGATCAGGTCAAACCGGGCATCCCTGTTCCAGTTGTGGTATTGGATCCATGCCTCGGCGGCAGTAATCAGTTTTTTCATTTTCTTCTCTGAAATGGCGTCTGTGGGGTGTGCAAAAGGTTCACCCTCCCTGGATTTCACCTCCACAACGACGAGTTCTTCCCCGTCCTGTGCCACGATATCAAGTTCCAGGTGACCGATCCGCCAGTTGGTATCCAGTATTTTATACCCTTTTTCAAGGAGATATCCCTGAGCAATATGTTCGGCAGTATCTCCTGTCTCTTTTGTTGTCTTTTTCATAGACCGGGGTTTTTCGAAATGAACCTGAAGAAATATGGGCGCTATGGTGTTAATTTCAGTACTGACATTTCACCGTTGATTTTCAGATGGTAATTTCCACCTGTCATTAATGCCAGGTTGGGGTGATCGTGGCCTGCAGGAAAGCCGAAGGCTACCGGGAAATTATAATCGCGGACTGCATCGAGGATCACCTCTTCCACGCTTTTTCCGAAAGGTTCCTCATTGTCTTTCATATCTGTGAAATAGCCGGCGACCAATCCGGCCAGCTGTTTCAGCTTTCCTGCCAGCCGCAGGCTGACCATCATGCGGTCGAGGTGGTACATATGCTCCCCGATCTCTTCGATGAAGAGGATTTTACCGCGGGTCTCCACGTCGAAAGGTGTACCCATCAGGCTGTAGAGCAGGGAGAGGTTGCCTCCTGTGAGGGGAGCCTTTGTTTCTCCGTGACGGTTCGCAGGCAGGGAAGGCCACCTGTATTCCTGCTCTTCCCCCTGTAACAGCTTCATCAGGGAAGCAAAACCCTCCAGTGGATGGCCGTTTTCATCGAGGGCATACCGGCACATTTGTCCGTGAACGGAGCGGAATCCCAGCTCATGCAGCCGGTTGTGAAGCACGGTAATGTCACTGTATCCGATTACCCATTTGGGATGTTTACTGAAAGCGGAAAAATCAAGCTGTCCGACAATCCTCAGGGTGCCATATCCGCCCCGTGAGCAGAGAACTGCATTTACCCGGGGGTCGTCAAAGGCATCCTGCAGGTCAGCGAGTCGCTCCTCGTCGGTTCCCGAATATTGGTAGTGGCTTCCGGAAGCATGATTTCCCCACTCCACCCTGAAGCCTGAAGCCTGCAGCCATTCAGCAAGTGGTTGAATGTGGACCCCTGCCATCTTTCCTGCCGGCGATACAAGCCGGAACAGAGACCCCGGTTTTAAAAAAGGTGGTGAAACCATAGGCATAAATAAAACATAAAGTTAGCAAATCGGCTACAATAAATGAAACAAACCGGTAAATTTGATAAACCTCCTTGTTGTTTCAAAATTCAGGAAGGAACCGGTTCCGGCTTTCTGTAACGGAATGGTTTTTGTATTATTTGCAGCGGATTAAACCTTCACAATATGAAAAAGGTACACCAACTAATCCTGATCACCGCTTTTCTGGTATCGGGGGCATTCAGTCAGGAAGCCAGTGCCGGATTGTTCCGTTCGATACCAGACTCCATCCGGCTGTTTGTGGAGGAGGAAGCGTTGCGGTTACCCGGGGAATCGTTCCGGATTGGTGTGGAGGCAAGGCACCGGAACGGCAAGGTGAAAAGGACAACGGGACTTGCGGGAGGATCACAGTTTTGGTGGAATTACCGGGTTGAGGTTACCGGTGGCACCTTTTCCTCGGGAAAGGTCACTGTCAAAGAACAGTTGATGCCTTCAGCCGGAAAATATATCAGTATAAAGGTTTATCCGAAGAAGCATGCCGGACTGGCAAAAGTGCTGCTTTTGTCACTCAACTATGAAATTGCCATCGAGTACCGGCCGGTTTCCGGTTTTGACAAATCACCCGGTAGCCATATACGGGGTGAACTGGTGGCTTATTTTGACAACGGAGCATCCAGGGTTTATGACGATCTCCGCAACAACCGGGCTGCAGAATACTACCGGTTCTGGGCCGACGGGGGGGTATGGGACAACGGCAGGTTCATCATTGAGCCTGATTTTACCCGGATCAGGGAACATCGCAGTGATCTTTATGTGGAGTCGTTGCGTAATACAGGGGTCACGGATACCTTTTCAGTTATCCTGGATTACCGCCATGGGTATCAACTTTCCTTCCGGGGGAACAGTGGCTTTCATGGGTCTTCGGGATCTTCAGGGATCTCGGGAGGTCCCGGGCAACACGGTCAGGACGGGTATCCCGGTCAGGAAGGTGAATGGGGTTATGATGGTCCCGACATCAGCGTATGGACAGATCTGTACTTCGATTCCCTCCTGAACTGCAATCTCCTGTATGTCTATGCTGAGAATAGCTTTACTGGTGAGGAATTCCGGTATCTGATCAATCCCGACGGAGGCAGCCTTGCCGTTGAATCCCGGGGTGGCGACGGAGGGTACGGGGGTTCGGGCGGCCATGGCGGATCAGGGGGTGACGGACGAGATGGAGAAAAGTGGACTGAGACGCGGATTGAGAAAAGAATGGTGAAACAACCGGTGGTACAAAAGGTAATCCGCAAAGAGAAAAGGAAGATTACCGGCCCCGATGGAAAGGAACAGGAAATAGAAGTGGATGTGGAAGTGGAGGAGACGGTATACAAGGATGTGGAGGTGGAAGTTGAAGTGAAGGTTGAGAAACAGGGACCCGGAGAAGATGGTGGATCAGGAGGATGGGGTGGCCCCGGTGGTTTTGGCGGATTGGGTGGTTATGGCGGAAACATCAGTCTTTATTTTACGGATGATGCCTGGCCCTTTAAAACCTTGATTGAAGCCCGCAGTGTGGGTGGTTCAGGAGGTATGCATGGCAGTGGTGGTTCAGGAGGTCCGGCAGGAAGGGGAGGCTATGGCAATCCCCCCGGCAGGAACGGCGCACCCGGCAGAAATGGTCCCTCTGCTATCGGATGGGCCGATGACGGGGAGGGCGGTACCATTCTCTATGGCTCTACGGAAGAGTTTTTCTTCTATCGCAAAAATTGAATTATCTTTGTCCCCCGCAACAAATTTTCACCATTCATGACTGATTTCAAACGTACGCTGATTACCTCGGCGCTTCCGTATGCCAACGGTCCGGTCCACATCGGCCACCTGGCCGGGGTGTATGTTCCGGCAGATATTTTTGCCCGTTACCTGCGCCTCAGGGGTGAAGAGGTCCTTTTCATCGGGGGTTCCGACGAACACGGGGTGCCCATCACCCTGAAAGCACGCAATGAAGGCATCACCCCCCAGGATGTGGTCGACAAGTACCATGGCATGATCAAGGATTCCTTCACACGACTGGGCATCTCCTTCGATGTCTATTCGCGCACCAGCGCCCCCATCCACTATGAGACGGCCTCTCAGTTTTTCCGGAAACTCTATGAGGAGGGGAAATTCGTGGAGAAGACCTCGGAACAGTATTTCGATGAGGAGACCCGCCAGTTTCTGGCCGACCGTTATATTGTGGGCACCTGTCCGAAATGCGGATTTGAGAAGGCCTATGGCGACCAGTGCGAGCGTTGCGGTACTTCGCTGAGCCCCACCGAGCTGATCGCTCCCCGTTCGATGCTCAGCGGCAACACCCCCGTGCTGAAGGAGACCAAACACTGGTTTCTTCCCCTCGACCAGTACGAACCGTGGCTGCGTGAGTGGATACTGGAAGGCCACAAGGAGTGGAAAACGAATGTGTACGGTCAGTGCAAGTCGTGGATCGACAGTGGGTTGCAGCCCCGTGCTGTCACCCGTGACCTCGACTGGGGCGTTCCTGTTCCGGTCGATGATGCACAGGGAAAGGTGCTGTACGTGTGGTTCGACGCCCCTATCGGTTACATATCGGCCACCCGGGAGCTCACCCCCGAATGGGAAAAGTGGTGGAAAGATCCCGAAACCCGCATGCTTCATTTCATCGGAAAAGACAACATCGTCTTTCATTGCATCATCTTCCCCGCCATGCTGAAGGCCGAGGGAAGCTATAACCTTCCCGACAATGTGCCGGCCAACGAGTTTCTGAACCTCGAGGGGGACAAGATTTCCACCTCACGCAACTGGGCCGTTTGGCTGCATGAATACCTCGACGACTTTCCCGGTAAGGAGGATGTGCTGAAATATGTGCTCACGGCCAATGCTCCCGAGACCAAAGACAACGACTTCACCTGGAAGGATTTTCAGACCCGCAACAACAGTGAGCTGGTGGCCATTCTGGGGAATTTTGTCAACCGGGCCCTGGTGCTCACCGAGAAATATTTCGAAGCCACGGTGCCGGCGCCGGGTGTTCTCACCGACAATGACCGTCAGACCCTGGAATCCATCACCTCCATCAGGGGGGAAATAGAAAAGAGCCTCGATGCTTTCCGCATCAGGGAAGCTTTGAAAAATGCCATGGACCTGGCCCGGCTGGGCAACAAGTACCTTGCCGACGAGGAGCCGTGGAAAGTGATCAGGAACGATGCAGAAAGGGTGAAGACCATTTTGTATGTCTCCCTGCAGGTGACGGCCAACCTGACCATCGCCCTGGAGCCTTTCCTCCCTTTCAGTATGGAAAAACTACGGGGTTTCCTCGATATCGGAAGGCTGGGATGGAATGAGCTGGGCCGCACCGATCTGGTGGTTGCGGGTCACCGGCTGAATCCCTCGAGCCTTCTGTTTGAAAAGATCGAGGATCACCAGGTGGAAATACAGGTGCAGAAACTGCAGGATACCAAAAAGGCCAATGAAGCCGCTCAGGCGGGACTCCCACCGGCAAAGGAATCCATCATCATCGACCAGTTCGGGGCCATGGACATCCGCACCGGCACGGTCCTTGCCGCAGAAAAGGTAGCCAAGACACAGAAGCTGCTGAAACTGACCATTGACACGGGCCTAGATACGCGGACTGTGGTGTCGGGGATTGCCGAACACTACACCCCCGAAGAGATGGTCGGGAAGCAGGTGTGCATTCTGGTGAACCTTCAGCCGCGGCCATTGAAAGGCATCGAGTCAAAGGGGATGATCCTCTGCGCCCAGGATCCCACGGGCAAGCTGGTGCTGGTCTCCCCGGAAACCCTGGTGAAGAACGGCGCGGAAGTGAAATAAGGTCGGTGTCAAGGTCGAGATAGAGGGTCGTCGCTGCGCTCCGACAGGTTAAGGTTGAGGTTAAGATTTTTGGCAAAACCGTTCCCTATCTGCTGCATTTAAAAAATGAGTTACCAGGGAGGTTTGAAAAAACAGCGCCGGTGGATACTGGCGCCCTTCGTAAGGGGTCATGCCGTTTTTACGGGTTGGCCGCTTACCCCACATATCTCCACCGCTCCTGTACGCAGGGGCGGTTTTTTAGTGAAAAATTCATACCTTTGATGATATGCGGCAGACGATGTCAAAGAAACGCTCCTACAAATTGCTTTTAACCAATGAACCTGAAGGAGGTTATACGGTAACTGTCCCTGCTTTGCCGGGATGTGTAACCTATGGCGAGAATATTGATCATGCCATTGCCATGGCAAAAGAAGCCATAGAACTTTATATTGCAGAATTGAATGACAAAGGTGAGGATATTCCCGATGATAACAAGACATTGGAGTATTCTTTAATCCTGTAGTTTTCATGGACCTTTCAGCACTAAATCTTATCAAGATCCTGATGGGTAATGGTTTTGTATTTAAAAGGTCCAATGGAAGTCATCATCTCTATTATAACGGAATGAGCCGTAAAACCGTGATCGTTCCGGTACATGGAAATAAGGATTTGCCAAAAGGTACATTTTATGCCATTCTTAAGCAGGCTGGTATAAAATTGTGAACGGAGAGGATTAGTCCCTGATTCTGCTTGTGAATTCCCTGACGCTCTGTTCGAGGGGTTGAGGCTGCCCCAGTGCCTTCACAAAGGCGCTGCCTATGATGGCGCCATGGGCATACCGGCAGGCATTCTCAAAAGTCGGTTTGTCGGAAATGCCGAAGCCGATCAGCCGGGGATTCCTGAGCCCCAGGGCGTTTACCCTGGTGAAATACTCCACGCTGAAATCTTCCTTTTTTTTGCCGGCTCCCGTTGTCGATGACGAGGAGACCATATAGATGAAACCGCTGCTGATGCTGTCGGTCATACGGATTCTTTCATCGCTGGTCTGGGGCGTGATCAGGAAGATATTGTGCAGGTGGTTTTCTTCCATGAAGGGTTTGAAATGCACTTCATACTCTTCCGCGGGAAGGTCGGGGAAGATGAGGCCGTCGATGCCTGTTTCGCGGCATTTCCGGCAGAAGCGTTCAACCCCGTATTGGAGGGCCGTATTGACATACCCCATCAGAAGCAGCGGTATGGTAACCCGTTCCCTGATTTTTTCGAGCTGGCGGAAGAGGAGTTCCAGCGACATGCCGTTTTTCAGGGCAGTGTCGCTGCTTTTCTGGATCATGGGACCGTCGGCTGTAGGATCCGAAAAGGGAATCCCGATCTCGATCAGGTCAACGCCCTGTTTTTCCAGCAGTTCAATGATGGTGGCCGTATCTTCCAGCCGGGGATAACCGGCCGTAAAGTAGACCGAGAGGATATTTCCTGTTTTACGTGCAAAAAGTTGGTTGATTCTGTTGTTCATTGCCGGGTTTTTTAATAGCCAAAATAGTCGAGGTAGGTTTGCATATCCTTGTCGCCGCGTCCCGAGAGGCAGATGACGCTGACTTCCCCGGGTCTGAGGACGATTTTTTCAAGGGCTGCCAGGGCGTGTGCCGATTCGAGGGCGGGGATGATGCCTTCGAGGCGGGTGAGGAGAAGGGCAGCCTCGAGGGTCTCCTCATCTGTGGCGTTGAGGTATATGGCCCTTCCTGTTTTAAAGAGATGGGCATGGAGGGGGCCGATGCCGGGGTAGTCGAGGCCTGCCGAGATGGAGTAGGGTTCGGTGATCTGGCCGTCGTTGTTTTGCATGATAATGGTGCGTGCGGCGTGGAGGACTCCCGGTGAGCCCACGGCCAGGGTGGCTGCCGTTTCGGGAGTACCGGCCCCTTTTCCGGCGGCTTCCACGCCGATCAGTTCCACTCCGGGGTGGTCAAGGTAGTGATAGAATGCCCCAGCGGCATTGCTGCCCCCGCCCACGCAGGCGATGACCCTGTCTGGGAGGGGGGAGCCTGTTTGCTCTTTCAGCTGGAGCTTCATCTCGGCGCTGATCACCGACTGGAAACGGGCCACCATGTCGGGATAGGGGTGGGGACCCACCACGGAACCGATGATGTAATGGGTGTCTTCGGGATGGTTGATCCAATCGCGCATCGCCTCGTTGGTGGCATCCTTGAGGGTCTGGTTACCGCTTAGCACCGGAATGACCTCGGCGCCCAGCATTTTCATCTTGCGCACATTGGGTTCCTGCCGTTTTACGTCGAGGGCTCCCATGTAAACCACGCACTTCAGTCCTTTCAGGGCACATACCGTTGCCGTGGCCAGTCCGTGCTGCCCCGCCCCCGTTTCGGCGATGATGCGCGTCTTGCCCAGTTTCTGCGCCAGAAGTACCTGTCCCACCGTGTTGTTCAGCTTGTGCGATCCCGTATGGTTCAGGTCCTCACGCTTCAGGAACACCCGGCTCTGGTACCTCTCGCTCAGCCGCGGCGCATAATAGAGCGGCGACGGATGGCCTACATAATCCTTCATCAGCTGATTAAATTCCCGCCGGAACTCCTCAGAGGCGATGATGTCCAGGTATTTCTCCTTCAACTCCCCGACATTGGCCGCCATCATCTCGGGAATCCACGCTCCCCCGAACTCCCCGTAATAGCCCTTTTCATTCACATCATAGTTGCTCATTCCTGCTCCCCTTTCCTCGTTTATTGATTGTTGGTTATTGGTTATTGATCATTGATCATTGGTTATTGGATATTGTATATTGATAATTGGTTATTTCTTATTTCTTATTTTCATCAATTTATCAATAAACTCCCCCGTTTTTTCCCTGTCTTTGACTCCCGGTTCTTCTTCAAATCCGCTGTTCAGGTCGATGCCGTAAAACGCCGGGTGGGAAATCGCGGCTATGGCTTCCGCATCACCCTGACCGATTCCCCCGCTCAGGAAAAAGGGGACCTCAAGCCGGTATAGGTTAAGTATTTGCCAGTCGAATTTCCGGCCACTTCCTCCCCAGCCTTCCGAGCCCCTTTCGAATAGGAAACAGTCGGCAACACCGGAATAGGGACGGGTGGTCTCAAAATCGAATTCCTGGCGGATATGGAACACCTTGATCACCCTGAACCCAGCACTTCTGATTTTTTCGCAGCTTTCCGGGGTTTCGTACCCGTGGAGCTGCGCATGGGTGAACCCGTACTTCCGTGCCAGGTGAATGACTGTTTCTGTATCCTCATTGACAAACACCGCCACCTTCTCTTTGCCCGTATGGGTGAGCCTGAATAGCACTTCTTCCGCCATTCCGCCCACGTTGCGCGGGGAAGGAGGGTAGAAGATGAAGCCGAAAAGATCGACAGGCAACGACTCCAGCGCCTCCCGGTTACCGGGGTTTTTCATCCCGCAGACTTTGATTTTCAGTGGTTTATTCATTATCCCCCAGGTTTTCAATGAATTTCCGGCATGCCGCCGCCGGGTCATCCGATTTCATGAAGTTTTCTCCTACCAGGAAACCCAGGAATCCGGCTTTACGAAGCTGCAGGATGGTTTCGGGGGAGGAGATGCCGCTTTCCGATATTTTGATAAACTTCTCCGGAATTTGTGTGGCAAGGTGCATCGAGGCCTCCAGGTCGACAGCAAAGGTTTTCAGGTTCCGGTTGTTGACGCCGATCATGCTGACCAGGGGGGAGATCTTAATCAGTTCCGATTCGTCGTGGATTTCGAGGAGTGTTTCCATGCCGAGTTCCCCGGCATACCGGGCCAGACTGTGGATCACTTCCCCGTTCAGGCAGGCGGCGATCAGCAGGATCACGTCGGCGCCATAAGCTTTGGCTTCGGCCACCTGGAGTGGATCAATCACGAAATCCTTTCTCAGGATGGGGGTATCGGGGTTGGCCAGCCGGGCAGCCACCAGGTCGCGGAGTGAGCCGCCAAAGAAAGGGTGATCGGTCAGTACCGAGAGTCCGGCCGCTCCCGCTTCGGAATACCCGCGGGTCACCTCTGCCACCTTTGCCCTGGCGTTGATCACTCCTTTTGAGGGGGATTTCCGTTTGAATTCGGCGATGATGCCTGAAGAGCCGGGCCGGGTAAGCCGCTCCTTCAGGGAAATGCATTTTCTTCTGAAATACTTTTCTCCGCTGAAATCCTTCTCCCGGAAGTTGTGTTCCATTCCGGCGATCTCCGCCCTTTTAGCGGTCATGATTTTATCGAGATAACTGTTCATTGCAGGGAGATAAGTTTGTGAAAGGTGGCCAGGGCTTTTCCGCTTTCCAGCGATTCCCGGGCTGTGGCTACGCACTCTTCCCAGGATCTGGCGGGAAAAATGCACCGTATTCCTGCCGCTGAGTTGGCGAGGACCACATTTTTCTGCTCAGGCGTGCCCCGGTTGTTCAGCACATCAAGGAAGATGGCCGTGGCTTCCGCCGCCGTGTTTCCGCCGGAAAGGGCCCGGTGTTCCACTGGCAGAAACCCCATATTCTCAGGACCCAGGATATCTTCTGAAGAACCGGAGATCATGCGGACCTTCCCGGTGAGGGAGATTTCATCGTAGCCGTCGAGGCCGTGGATAATGAGGTACTGGTAATCTGACCTGCGGTAAACCCCGCTGTAGAGGTCCTGGACTTCCGGGGAAAAAACCCCGACAAGCTGGAATTTCGGGCGTGCCGGATTGATCATGGGACCCAGCATATTGAAAAAGGTCTTGGTCTTCAGGGCCTTGCGCACAGGCGCTACGAACCTCATGGCCGGATGGAACAGCGGGGCGTGCATGAAGGTGATCCCGGTAAGTTCCATCTCACGGCGTAACCGTTTCGGGTCGTTGCTGAACCGGTATCCCACCTGTTCAAAGAGGTTGGAGGAACCCACCGGACTGGAAACCCCGTAGTTGCCGTGCTTGGCCACCCTGATGCCGGCGCCTGCCAGCACAAAAGAACTCAATGTGCTGATGTTGAAAGTGTTCTTGCCATCACCGCCGGTTCCGCATACATCAATGGTGTCGAAATCCGACAGGTCAACGGCCACACACAACCGCAAAAGGGCATTCCGGAAGCCGGCCAGCTCATCAGGGGTTATCTTCCGCATCAGGAAGACCGTCATAAAAGAGGAGATCTCAATCTCGGAATAGCTGTTCTGCCCGATCTTCAGAAGCACCTCTTCCGCTTCTTCCATCGTCAGCGCCGCTCCTCCGTACAGTTGTTCCAGTATTGCCTTCATATATTTGTTAATTGGCTGTTATACATTGTTAATTGGATATTCTATTTAATCAAATGTTATTTATTATTCCTTATTTTTTATTTGTTATTTCCATTTCAAGCCAGTTCTCAATGATTTTTTCTCCTATGGGGGTGAGCACCGATTCGGGATGGTATTGCACACCCTGGACGTCATACCTGCGGTGGCGCAGCGACATGATGCGGTTTTCGCCGTCGACGGCAGTGATTTCAAGACATTCCGGGAAATCCACCCTGTCGACGATCCAGGAGTGGTATCTTCCGGCGTCAAAGGTGGCGGGAATGCCCTGGTAGAGGGGGATATCCCTGCTGACGATATGGACGGGGGTGGCGATGCCGTGGATTACGGTATCCATGTTCAGGAGCCGGGCTCCGAAGGCTTCCCCGATGGCCTGGTGTCCCAGGCACACCCCCAGGATGCTCTTGCGCGGGGCCATCTCCCTGATGATGGCCGGCATCATCCCCGCCTCGGAGGGAACCCCCGGTCCGGGCGACAGAAGGATCTTGTCGCAGCTCTCCAGTTCCTCCATGTCCACCTCGTCATTGCGGAATACCTTCACCTCAGACCCGGTGAGTTTCCGCACCGCATGCACCAGGTTCCAGGTAAAGGAATCGTAATTGTCGATCACTATTATCCTCATATTGAAAAGTCTTAAATCTTAAGTCTTAAGTTACTGTTTAGTAGTAGTATACATTACCTGCTTTAAGGCCAATCCTTGTTTTATCCTGTACTATTCCTCGTCATTGCTCTCGTCCTCGTCCTGCCGGAGCTGTGCGGAGGCCTCTCGTCCTGGCCCGAACAGCGTGAAGGCCCTCAACCTCAACCTTAACCTATTTAATCTCCTCGGCCAGGGTGACGGCTTTTTTCAGGGCCGCCAGTTTGTTGT
>CAYYJE010000015.1:0-38723 GCA_964472165.1 uncultured Prolixibacteraceae bacterium
GAATTGCCATGAATGAAAATTTTGTCATCTCGGTCGATTACGGCCGCGCCCTCAATGAACAGGACGGAAAATCAGGCATGTACATCGGACTGAATTACCTCTTTTAACAGATGGCGGATTGCGGAAGGCGGATTGCGGATTTAACTGATTGCGGAGGGCGGATTGCGGATTTATCTGATTGCGGATTGCGGAGGGCGGATTATTCTGATTGCGGAGGGCGGGTTGCGGATTCATCTGATTGCGGAAGGCGGAAGGCGGATTGCGGATTTATCTGATTGCGGAAGGCGGAAGGCGGATTGCGGACTTATCTGTCATCCGAACTCCTAAATCCGAAATCCAACATCCGAAATCCGAAATCCACCTCACGGCATGGCATCCCTGAGGGCCAGTCCGCCCAGTGAGGTCTCGCGGTACTTGCTCTGGAGGCTGATCCCGGTTTCATACATGGTCTGCACCACCTCGTCGAAGCTGATGCGGTGGCGTCCGTCCGACATCAGGGCGTAGGTATTGTGTGCCAGCGCCCTTTGTGCCCCGAAGGCATTCCGTTCAATACAGGGGATCTGCACCAGTCCTGCCACCGGATCGCAGGTGAGTCCCAGATGGTGTTCCAGTCCCATTTCGGCAGAATATTCGATCTGGTTGATGGTGCCACCCATCATCTGACTGGCAGCGGCCGACGCCATTGCGCAGGCGGTACCCACTTCCCCCTGGCATCCCACTTCAGCCCCCGAAATGGAGGCGTTGGTTTTGACCAGCATGCCGATCATTCCTGCGGTGGCCAGTGCCCTGACAATCACATCCTCCGTGATCTTATAAACTTTCTTGTGGTAGTAAAGCACAGCCGGAAGCACCCCACTGGCCCCGCAGGTGGGAGCAGTGACGATGACGCCGCCCGAGGCATTCTCTTCGGAAACGGCCAGGGCATAGGCAAAAATCTGCGACCGCCTCTTGAAGGGACCGGAATACTGACCCGCCTTAGCCTTGATCTCCCCTGCCTTCCGCGGAAGCATCAACCCTCCCGGAAGGGTTCCCTGGGCATCCAGTCCCCGCCTGATGCTCTGCTGCATCACCTTCCAAATTTCTTCCAGAAAATTCCAGATCCCCTGACCTTCATACTTTTCCACGTACTCCCAGAAACGCAATCCGTGGGCATGACAATATTCCAGAATCTTATCCATGGTCGCATGGGGATAAACCTGAACGGTTTCCCTTTGGGTAAATTCATCGACCACAGCACCCCCGCCAATGCTGTAGGCCGTCCACTCTCCCGACAGTTCTCCTTGTCCGTCAAAAGCTTCAAACTTCAGGGCGTTGGGATGCCGGGGCAGAAACAGCGAAGGCTCCCATACCAGGGATGTTTTCCTTCCTTCGAAAACCTTCATCACCGCCTTATCGGTCAGATGACCCTTCCCGGTGGCGGCCAAACTGCCATAGAGGGTGATCCGGTAATGGTCAGCCTCCGGAAAACGCTCCAGAAACATCTCTGAAGCCCGCGTGGGTCCCATCGTATGACTGCTCGAAGGCCCCTTCCCTACCCTGTATATCTCCCTGATTGATTCCATGTCCGTAAAAATATGTTATTTTTGTCAATATTAATAGGAAACTGATATGCCTGAAGTTTTCAGAAAACTGGGATTTGTGTTCTTCTTTTATACTAATGGAAGTCAGGAACCAATGCATATCCATGTGCGAAAGGCGGGTGGATTTGCCAAGTTTTGGATAGAACCTGTTGAACTTGAGTTTTCGCAAGGATTAAAAATAAATGACCTGAAGAAAGCCCAAGAATTGATTAACGAAAATTTGGACTTAATTAAAAGCAGATGGTATGAAGTACATGGTTGCTGAGTTGCTGGTAACGGCAAAAAAAGCATGGTATGAGAATGGAATGGTCTGCATACTCATTCAGGATGGACGCGAAATCAGGTTTCCTTCCAGTTTAAATAAAAGACTTAAAAATGCCTCCAGGTCCCAACTGGAAAATATAGAAATTATTTGCAGCGGAACAGGATTACACTGGCCTGAACTTGATGAAGACCTTTCAATTGCCGGGATAATGGAAGGCCGTTTTGGACAATAACAAGATCTGATCATAAGATTCCCTATCAACTATTAAATATTTCACCATGCGTTCATTTTCCGATTTAGCCCCCCAGCCCCTGTGGAACTATTTTTCAGAGATACTCAAGGTACCGCGTCCTTCCAAGAAGGAAGAGAAGATCATTGCCTGGCTGCTGGAGTTTGCCGCGGTTCATGGCCTGGAAGCCAAACGGGATGATGCCGGCAACGTGCTGATTTCCAAGCCTGCGGTTCCGGGCAGGGAAAAGGCTCCAGTGGTGGTCCTCCAGACCCACATGGACATGGTGTGTGAAAAAAACAGCGACAAGGTATTTGACTTCAACACCGATCCCATCGAAGGGGTAGTCGGCAAGGAGTGGGTTTCGGCCAACGGAACCACCCTGGGGGCTGACGATGGTATAGGGATTGCCGCCCAGCTTGCCGTGCTGACTTCCGCCGACATCAGGCACGGTGCCATCGAATGCCTGATTACCGTCGACGAAGAAACCGGACTCACCGGGGCCAACGCCCTGCAACCGGGATTTCTCAGCGGGAAGATCCTGCTGAACCTTGACTCGGAAGATGAAGGAGAGATCTTTATCGGATGTGCCGGGGGCATCGATACGGTGGCTGTCTTCAGGTATTCTGAACAGGCGGTTCCCGACGGTCATTTGGCCCTGCAGCTTAGGGTATCCGGACTGACCGGAGGCCATTCGGGCGATGACATCCACAAGGGATTGGGGAACGCCAACAAGATTCTGGCCCGTTTTCTGTGGCAGGCCCGGGCAAAACAGGGGATTTCCCTGGCGGAATTCGACGGGGGGAACCTCCGCAATGCCATCGCCCGGGAAGCCCGCGCCATCCTTACCATCCCGGCAAACCTCAAAAATCAGCTGACTGCCGGTTTCGAAGCCTACGCCGCCCTGGTGAAGTTCGAGTTCGAAAAAACGGAACCTAATCTGGCGCTGACCTGGGAGACGGTGCCAGTGCCTCAGTCGGTGATTGACACCCACACTTTACACAACCTGTTGAATGCGCTGGCGGCCTGTCCCCACGGAGTTCTGGAATGGAGCACCCGCATGCCGGGGATGGTGGAAACCTCCACCAACCTGGCCTCGGTGAAATTCCCGGGAAACGGAGAGATCGTGGTCACCACCAGCCAGCGCAGCGAAATCGACAGTCGCAAGGCCATGGCCGCCGCCATGGTGGAATCGGTATTTACCCTGGCCGGTGCCGAAGTCGCCCATTCCGACGGATATCCCGGTTGGGCGCCTAATCCGGAGTCTGAAATTTTGAAAGTAGCCGTGGATTCCTACCGCAGGCTTTTCAATACGGAACCCATCGTCCGCTCCATTCATGCGGGGCTCGAATGCGGACTGTTCCTTGAAAAATATCCCGGCCTCGACATGGTCAGCATTGGCCCCACCATCAAGGGAGCCCACTCGCCCGCAGAGAGAATCAACATCGAAACTACGGACAAATTCTGGAAACACCTGGTCGATATCCTGGAAAAGATAAACTAACCCTACTCATTCCGAAAAACAGAAACAGCTGAAGATTCAATGATGGAACCAGTCAATATCGGATTTCTGGGGGCCGGCGGAATCGCCCGCGCCCATGTCTATGCCCTTCAGTCGCTGAAGTTTTACTATCCTGAAGTGCCTGAAGTGAGGCTGGTTTCCGTTTGTTCCGCCCGCCCGGAAAGCAGGGAAACCTTTGCCCGGAAATATGGTTTCGACGGGGCTGAAACCTTCACCGGCTTTACCGCCAACACATCCATCGACACCGTCTTTATCCTGGGTCCCAACAACACCCATTTTGACCATTTCAAAGCGGTGATGGAGATGCCTTCCGTGCGGCGGATCTATCTCGAAAAACCTATCTGCTCTTCCGAAACGGAAGAAAGGGAAATGGCACGGATAATGACCGGTTCTGAGAAACAAGTGCAGGTGGGATTTCAGTACCTGCAAACCCCCGCGGTCAGGGATTCGCTGGCATTCTGGCGGTCAGGGGTATTGGGCGCTCCGCTCCATTTTGACCTGAAATATTACCATGGCGACTATTTGCAGGAAAATTACCGTAGCAAGAGGAAGACCCGCCTCACCCCGGCTCCCGACGGGGGCGCCATGGCCGACCTGGGGTCACACGGACTGAGCCTGCTCACGGCCTTCATGGGTAACAGGCTGAAAATGGTGTCGGCCATCCAGGCAGGAAGATACCCCGAAGTGCCCGTAGGGTCCGACCTTTTCTCCTCCGTATCATTGGTGGATCCGCGGACCAATGCCGCCGGTCACCTGTCGGCCAGCCGCATCACCTCCGGATCGGGGGACCTCGTTTACCTGGAGATCTTCGCCGAAAAGGGTGCTCTCCGGTATTCCTCGCAAACCCCCGACTTTTTCGAATATTTCCTGGAAACGGAAGGGACCTGGATTCGCCGGCCGGTGGGCAGCAACTACCCGGGAATTACCTCCTTCCCGTCGGGGCATGTTCCCGCGGGATGGCTCCGCTCTATGGTACATGCCCATTACCTTTTCCTGGGGGGCACCGATCCGGGGGCATTTGTTCCAGACCTCGGCCACGGACTTGAAGTTCAGCGGCTGGTCCGCGAAACCGCCATCCATCTTGAAAAATACAGACAAAACCTGCAATTATGAACAAAAGAAGCAGCGGCATCCTCCTGCACCTCACCTCCCTGCCGGGAAAAGAAGGCATCGGTACCATGGGCAGGAACGCCTATGCATGGATCGATTTCCTCCGGGAAACCAGACAACAGTTGTGGCAGATCCTTCCGCTTGGCCCTGTGGCTTATGGCAACTGCCCCTACCAGTGTTTCTCGGCATTTGCCGGCAATCCCCTGATGATTGACCTTCACCGGCTCCGGGAGGAGGGATTGCTGGGAGAAAAGGATCTTCAGAATAGCCCCCGTTTCGATATCCGCCAGGTGGACTTCGACAAGGTCACCCGCTGGAAGATGCCCTTGCTGAAAAAAGCCTTCCGGAATTTCCGCGATGGGGAAATCAATCGCTATGAAAGTGAATATTCCCGTTTTTGCGACGAGCACAACTGGTGGCTTACCGACTATTCCCTTTTTATGGCTCTCAGGGAAACCCGGGAAGAAAAACCATGGCAGCGCTGGCCTGAAGAGATCAAACGGCGGGAACCCGCTGCACTGGCCCGTTACCGGGAAGAACTGGGCGACATTGTTGCCTTTCACTATTTCCTCCAATTTTTCTTCTTCCGGCAGTGGTTTGCCCTGCGCGATTACGCACGGCAAAACGGCGTTCAGATCATCGGTGACATGCCCCTTTATGTGGCCGGCGACAGCGTCGACGTGTGGGCCAATACCGGCATTTTTCTTCTCGACAAAGATCTTCATCCGGCAAAAGTCGCCGGCGTTCCCCCCGACTATTTCAGCACCACGGGACAGTTATGGGGTTCTCCTGTGTACGACTGGGAGAGTCTTCGCCGGCAGGAGCATCATTGGTGGCTGGCACGCATCCATTTCAACCTCAGAATGTTCGACCAGGTAAGAATCGACCATTTCAGGGGACTCGAAGCCTTCTGGTCGGTACCGGCGGGCGAAGAAACCGCCATCCATGGTGAATGGGTCGCCGCACAGGGAAACGAGATGCTCGGTATCCTGCGGAAACAGCTGGGCGACTTCCCCCTCATCGCCGAAGATCTGGGAATCATCACCCCTGAAGTGGAACAACTCCGCGATCGTTTCAACATGCCGGGTATGAAGGTCCTCCAATTCGCATTTACCTCCGATGAGACCAACGAACACCTGCCCCACAATTTCACGGTCAACTCTGTGGTTTACACGGGAACCCACGACAACGACACCGCCTGGGGATGGCTCCATTCCGCCCCGGAAAAGGAAAAGAAATTTGCAGTTAAATATCTGAAGGGATACCAATGGCAACCCGTGTGGGGACTGATCGAAATGGCGTGGGCCTCTGTGGCTTCCAGAGCGGTTACCCCCCTGCAGGACCTGCTGGAACTGGGAGCCGAAGCACGCATGAACATTCCCGGTGTGGCCGAAGGAAACTGGGGCTGGCGCTTCCGCTGGGATCAGATCAGAGGTAAACACAGGAGGTTTCTCAAAGAAATCACCGAAAAATACAACAGAACAACATAAAGATTAGAAGATTAGAAGATTAGAGTATCAGAATATCAGAAGGTCAGAATCTTGAGTCTTCAATATCAGCCTATTATGCTATAAATCTTAACCCTCTTCGGTCGCCGTAGCCTTGGCGAAGGTGACAACCTTAATCTCAACCTCGACCTGCAGGAGCGCAGCGAAGGCTCTTGACCTTAACCTGTTTCCGCCAGGAACCTTTCGACAATCTCCCGGTGGTCAAATGCCAGGGGGGGCAGATGGTCAGGCGGGAACCAGCGGGCTTCCGCCGCATCATCATTTCCGCGTACATCGATAACCTCAGGGACCAGGGCATAAAAAACCACGGAAATGGTCCTGTGACGCGGATCCCTGCCAGGCGCATCAAATACCCGGAACTGTTCCATGGCAGGCAACTTCAAACCGGTCTCTTCCTCCAGTTCCCTGAGACAGGCTGCTTCCAGGGTCTCTTCCATGTCAACAAAACCTCCCGGCAACGCCCACATTCCAACGAAGGGGTCCCTGCCCCTGCGGATCAGCAGAATATTCTGTTCCTTGCCGCTTCCGGCAACCACAATGGCATCGACGGTAAGCGCGGGACGCGGATATGAATACGTAAAAGCCACAACAAATAAAGAATATCAGAATATCAGAATATCAGAATATCAGAATAATCTTAAATCCTAAGTCTTAAGTCTTAAGTAATTTAAATACAATACCTTGCATGTTTCTACCGCATGGTTAATCTTTGAAAGATTTCCCCTCGGTACATTTATAGAAACAACACCGACAACATGACAACCCCGACATCTTCGACAACATCGACAACCGTGAGAACAACTGTTGACCCTTTCACAACCCATTGATCGATTTGATAATTTGGCGATTTGATGATTTGGCGATCTGATGATTTGGCGATCTGATGATTGATCGATTTTTAAACAAATCAGCAATTCAATCAATCAATCAATCAACAATTCGACAAATGGGTTCCTCGACCTGCCGGAGCGCACGCCACCGTCAAGGCTATGGCTGCACAAGGCAGCGACGGCTCTTGGCCTTAGTCCCGGTTTTTGCTCCAGTATTTCAACATCACTCCCACAACTGCCACAACAATCAGCAGGAAAATCAGCAATTCGGTCCGTTCCATCAGGGTATGATTTTTTTCATGACGCGCATTTTGTGGGTATACCTGCGGGTATCCACATTGAAAATCCCAAACTGGTCGACATTGTCGATTCGAACCTTTCCGGAGGCATGGATGATTTTATTTCTTTTCCAGAGAATGCCCACATGGACGATGTTTCCCTCGTCATCGTCAAAGAAAGCCAGGTCACCTGGAGAAGTCTCCTCGACAAAGCTGAGGGCCAATCCGGCTTTTACCTGTTGCGAAGCATCGCGGGGAAGGGGAATCCCTGCCATTTTATAAATGATCTGGGTAAAACCGCTGCAGTCAATTCCGAAGGGAGAGCGGCCACCCCAAAGGTAAGGCGCATTAAAATATTTAAGCGCCTGGGTAATAATGAACTGCCGGAGATCTTTGATTTTCCCGGAACTTACATTTCCGGCAATCCTCATGGCCTCCTCCCCGAGGGAAAACTGACGAAGGTAAGGACGCCACATGGGAAGCGAACTTCCTGCCACCAGCATCAGATTTTGCTCGCTGTTCACCGGTATCAGGCTAAAAATGTCGGTAGTCACTGCAAAGGGCATTTTCTCCATTTTCCCGAATTTCCTTTGTGACAACGGAGTGCCCATTTTCTGGTCAATCCAGCCTTCGTATCCGTCGTAAAAAAGCCTGACATGCTGCCAACCAGGAAGGTATTCCAGAACTTCGTACGTTTCACCGTAGAGAATCTGGGTTACCATCTCACTTCTCTCTGAGGGCTCATTGCGGACTGGGATTAAACTCAATCCGGAAATTCCGTAATTCATGAGCTTACAATTATACGTTGCAAAGGTTCATTCTGTAAAACACCGGCAATGCCCAAATGGTCAATCCTTCCTGTTGTGAATAATTTAATATGGGCATTTCATGAAAATTTAGTTATTTTAGAAACCAAATATAGGGTTTCCTGAAATGATTCCTTTCATCAGATCCGGTTCTAACTGAAAAATTATGAAAACTTTTCGACAAAAGGTATCCGATTATTCGCAGATCATATACCGCTTCATCATCTTTGTCACGGCAGCCCTCCTGCTTCACCAGATATTGCCTTCTGAACCCCATTTCAAATATGAATACCAACGGGGAACACCCTGGAAACACGACAATCTGGTTGCCCCTTTTGATTTCTCCATCCTCAAATCCGACATGGAAATTGAAGCGGAGAAAAGGGAAATCACTCAGAAATTAGCCCCCTATTTTACAAGAGACACGACGGTGGCCAACCGGAAAACCGAAGAACTGAGAACAGATTTAAATGCCCTGGTCCCGGAAGGGTATGCGCGGAAAGATGAACTGGTCCGGGAATTAACCGGGTCACTGGGGACAGTTTACGCGAAGGGAGTTCTTACAGCTTCGCCACAGGTAACCGGGGTTCTTGACGGTAAAACCGAAATTTCACAAATTACCGGCAACCAGGTTGAGAAGATCGCAGTGAGTAATCTCTTGTCGGAAAAAACAGCCTATAACCAGTTTAATGAGGAGTTGCTTCAACTGAAAAACCGTTTTCCCGGGATTGCCCTTCAACTGAACGGACTCGATCCCGGGAAATACATCCGCAGCAATTTGCGTTACGACGAGAACTATTCCCGGGAAGAGAGACAGCGATTTGAAGCGGATGTTTCATCTGCCAAGGGGTTGATCCAGGAAGGGGAACGGATAATTCTGCAAGGGGAGATCGTGGATGAAGCCAAACACCAGGTTCTGGAATCCCTGAAACAAACCTACGAAATCAGAAAAGGTGGCGGAATCAACAGCAGTCTGGTTTCCATCGGGAAAATGCTGTTGGTGGTGGTATTTCTGACTCTGTTGTTCAGTTATTTGTACACCTATAAGATTTTCATTCTGAAAGATTCACGAAAACTGACTTTCCTGATTCTTTTCATCGTACTGATCGTATTCCTGGCCATGGTTATCAATTCCTTTGAAGGCCTGCATATTTACATGTTTCCCCTGGCCATTCTCCCGGTTGTGATCCGCACGTTTTACGACCCCCGGACAGCCATTTTCACACTCATCGTCACGTCACTCCTGATCGGGTTTTATGCTCCCAATAACTATGAGTTTGTCCTTCTCGAAGTTTCCGCAGGGATGATTGCCGTATTCAGCCTCAACAAAATGCACCGCCGCGTACATGTGGTCGTGGCTTCCCTGCTGGTTGCCCTCACCTATGGCGTGGTCTTTACCGCGGTCACCCTTGTTCAGGAGGGAACGCTGGCCCACTACAATTTCAGGATGTTGCAGTGGTTCGCATGGAGCAGCCTTCTTGTGCTGGTGGTATACCCCCTGATTTTCATTTTCGAGAAGCTTTTTGGATTTGTTTCCGACGTAACCCTCATCGAATTGTCGAACACCAACCAGCCGTTGTTGCGCAAGCTGGCGGAAGAAGCTCCCGGAACTTTCCAGCATTCCATGCAAATTGCCAATCTGGCCGAGGAAGTAATTTTAAAGATAGGGGGAAATCCGTTCCTGGTCAGAGCAGGCGCCCTGTACCACGACATCGGGAAAGCCGCCCAGCCTACCTTTTTTATCGAGAACCAGGAAATCGGCATGAACCCCCACGATCAGATGAGCTATGTAAAAAGCGCTGAAATTATTATTGACCACGTCAAAAACGGCCTCAAAACCGCAAAAAAATATAAACTTCCGGAAAGTATCCTTGAATTCATTGCCACCCACCACGGAACTACCAAAGCCAAATATTTCTATTTGAAACAACAACAGGAAAATCCCGATGAAGAATTGAACGACAAAGATTTTGTCTACCCGGGTCCCCTGCCCCGTTCGCGCGAAGCCGCTGTGGTCATGCTGGTCGACGGCATCGAAGCAGCCTCACGAAGCATGAAGGAAAAAAGCTACGACAATCTTAAAAACCTCATCACCAACATGATTGATCAGAAAATGAAGGAACGGCAGCTCGACAACTCAGAACTCACTTTTGCCGAGCTGGAGCAAATCAGGGAAATTCTGCTTCGCAAACTGGTTAACATCTATCATGTCAGAATAGAATATCCGGCAGAAAATAAAAAATAACCGATTCAGCAAAAATTTGCACTATTTTTGTGTTCAGATTAAATAAAAAAAACAAAATGTGGAAATATAAATTCGGATTACTATTTCTGCTGATGGCAGGAGTAGTTTTCACCGGTTGTGAAAAGCAGGACCCCGATCCTGTGGAGGAGCCAGAAGAGGAGGTCACACCCCCTCTGGCGCCGGTCCTTACCCGGAAAATCAACACCTTTATCAAGGATGCAATGACGGATGCCTATCTCTGGTACGACATGCTTCCCCAGATTGATCCCCGTTATGAGCAGGATTCAAAGGCCTATTTTGACAAGCTGCTTTATGAGGAAGACAAATGGTCGTACATTACCGATGATGTCACAGCCTTTGAAAACAGCATCGAAGGCATTGAAAAGGCCTTTGGCTACTCACTGGCCTTCGGCCGGTTTGTGGATTCGCACAATGTGTTTACCGGAAACTATTTCGGAATTGTGGAATACGTTTATCCCAATACCCCGGCTTCCAGGGCAGGTTTTGTCAGGGGTGACCTGATTATCAAACTGAACGACGGCAACATCACCGGTATCAATTACCGGGATTTGCTCTCGGGTACCGCCATTACAGTCACCAAAGGAACGCTTACCGACCAGGGCATTGCCCCCGCGGGAAATGTGGCCATGACAGCCGAAGAACTCACCCTCGACCCGGTACTGATGCAAAAGATCATTGAAAGGGACGGTTATAAAATCGGATATTTGTTGTACCTGCAATACATATCCGATTACAACAACAAAAGCCTTGAGACTGCCCTTCAGTATTTTAAAGACAACCAGATCACACATCTTGTGCTTGATTTGCGTTACAATCCCGGCGGACAAACCACGGCAGCCCAGTATCTCTGCAGTTCGATTGCGCCCCGGAATGTGGTAGATGCCAACAGTACCCTTGTGACTTACAAGTGGAACAACAAATACCAGCTTGCAATCAACAACGATCCCAAGTTGGCAGACTGGAAGGGCATCAATTTCTCCTCCTCCGTGCCGGTGAAACTTAACCTCAGTAAAATTCACATTCTCACAGGCAGCGGAAGCGCCAGCGCCTCGGAACTGACCATCGCCGGACTGCAGCCTTATATGGATGTGGTCATGGTGGGGGATACCACCTACGGAAAATATACGGGATCGATCACCCTGAAGCCGGAGAATTATTACGATTCGGAAACCGAATACCGCGACTTTATCAACTGGGGTATTCAGCCTATCGTATTCCGTTTTGCCAATTCCCAGGGCCTCACCAATTTCAAAAACGGATTTGCTCCGAAATACAGGGTTGAAGATGAGCTTTTGCCAGCTGCCCCGTTGGGTGAACTTACCGATCCCCTGCTTAAAAAGGCGGTTGAAGATATCACAGGACGCACGATTACAGCCATGAAGAACGCTTCAGTACCTTTCAGGTACCAGATCGTAGACCGAGGCTTCTCCCGCTTCGATCGTCAAAAGCGCAACCTTGTTCTCGAAAAATCGTCAGAATTTCTTAACATACCAACAGAATAGAGGATCAAAGGGCAAAAAATCCGCCACTTACTTTTTTTTCAGGCCTGAAAACGGTATTTTGGCCGTTTCCTGAGTGTTAGGCAATCGGTTGCCTGACGGGCATGCATATATTAATTGACGAATGAAAAAGAAAATTATCATCACGGCTGTTGCCTTCGCAGTGATCCTCATCGCCTTTTTTCTCTTTTCCGGAAAAAAGGATGTGGAAACATATGTCACCGCCGAAGTCGAAAAGGGAACTTTTGAAGTACTGGTTTTTACCAGCGGAACCCTGGAAGCTGAAAATTCGGAGAAAATACTGGTTCCGGAAGAGCTGGGGAGCAGGAATGTCCGGATTTACGAAATCAAAATCACGGATATTGTGGAAGAGGGAACCGTGGTTGAAGAGGGTGACTATATTGCCTCCCTTGACCATAAAGCCATTGAGGAAGCCCTTGTACAGGCCCGCGACGAACTGGAACAATCAGTCAATGAATTTGATGACGCCAGAATGGATTCCAACCTTAACCTGAGCAACAACCGTGATCAGATTATCAATGCACACGAGCAGGTGGAAGAGATGCAGATCATCCTGGATGAATCGGTGTATGAGTCCCCTTCAGTGATCAGAAAGGCAGAAATGGATCTTGACAAAGCCAGGAGAGTGCTTGAACAGGAAAAAATGGCATACAAGCTGAGGGTTCAACAGGCAGAAGCAAGGGTTAACAGGAGAGTAGTCAACATGAACCTGCACGAAAACCGGGTAAAAGAGCTGGAAGGCGCTTACCAGCTGATGAACATCCGCGCGCCCAAACCGGGTATGGTGATTTATGCGAGAGACCGTTTCGGTGATAAAATAAAACCGGGTTCCACCGTAAGCCGGTGGATGCCGGTGATTGCCACCCTACCCGACCTCTCACGGATGATTTCCGTTACCTTCGTCAACGAAATTGACATTTCCAAGGTCAAACCCGGGCAGAAGGTGACCCTGGGAACCGACGCTTTCCCAGAAAAAAAACTGGAGGGAGAAGTGATCTCGGTGGCCAATATCGGGCAACCCTTGCCTAAAAGTGATGCCAAAGTATTCGAAGTACGGATACGTGTTTTCGGCAGCGATCCCGATTTGCGCCCTGCCATGACTACCAGCAATGTGATTCAGACAGGGACTTTCAAGGAAGAACTTTTCGTCCCGACCGATGCCATTTTTACAAATGACTCCATGAAATTTGTGTTTCTTGAAGGGAAAACCATTACCAGACAGATTGTGGATACCGGCGAAGAAAATGAAAATTACACCATAGTCAAAAAAGGGTTGGAAGCCGGACAGAAAGTATTGCTTACACGTCCGAAGGATGAAAAGGATTTGCCATTGGCAGGTATGGAGATTTATCAGGAAATCATGAAAAGGAATGCAGAGTCTGAAGCAAAAAATAATGAACAGGATACGGTTCCGGGGATGCCGGTTACTGAAGGAGCTCCCACTAATCCTACCCCAAACAGGAACTGAGCATGATAAGACTGATTCAGCGATATCTCCACGATATACACATCGGGATTGAGGCAATCCAGACCAACAAGATCAAATCACTGCTGACTGCCCTTGGCATCATTTTCGGTGTCGCAGCCGTCATCAGCATGCTCGCCATCGGGAATGGAGCGGAGCAGGAAATTCTCGAACAAATCAAGATGGTAGGGGTGAACAACATCATCATCTCACCCTCTGCCCAGACAGTTGCTGGCAATGAAGGCGACCAGTCGCAGGCTTCCGGAGAGGAAAACAGTGCCAGCAAGAAAAAATACAGCAAAGGGCTTACACTCCTCGATGCCGAAGCGATCAGTGATGTGGTGCCAACCGTCGCCAAAGTATGCCCGGTGATTTCGATCAACTATTCCGCTTTGCTGAATGGCCGGTCAAAACCGGTTACCCTGGAAGGAACCAACAACCACTATTTTGATCTTTTCAACATCTCGCTCCAGTCGGGTGAAACTTTTACCGACCGGCAGCAGGAAAAAGGGTATCCGGTTTGTATCATCGGGGACAACATCCGGAACATTTTCTTCGGGCAGGAGGATCCCGTAGGCAAATATATCAAAACCGGAGAGATCTGGCTTCAGGTGATCGGCGTGGTCGAACGCCGCGACTTCACAGCCTCTGCCAGTGATGAAATGGGAATCAGCAGCACCGACAACAAAATTTTCATCCCCGTGAAAACCATGCTTCTGAGGTTTAAAAACCGCGCACTGGTAAGGGCCGACGAAGTTCAGCGACAGAGTAATTCAGGGCAGTCAGGGACTGAAAACCTGAACCAACTTGATAAAATCATTGTGCAGGTCGAAGAAACGGAACAGCTTACGGTGACCTCTGAAATTTTAAGCAGAATGCTTTTGCGGAGGCATAACGACCTGTATGATTTCGAAATCACTATCCCTGAGTTGCTCCTCAAACAGCAGCAGCGAACAAAAAACATATTCAACATCGTGTTGGGGGTTATCGCAGGAATTTCCCTGATTGTGGGAGGTATTGGTATCATGAACATCATGTTGTCGAGTGTGATGGAGAGAATCAGGGAAATCGGGTTGAGACAGGCTATTGGCGCTTCCCGCAAAGACATTATTGTACAGTTTCTGGCGGAATCGACCCTGATCAGCGTAGCAGGAGGGTTTGCCGGGATCATTCTGGGTGTGGCCCTTTCCATGATCATCACAGCCGTTTTCGACATCAGAACCATTGTTTCACTTTTCTCAATTGTGATCGCTTTCGGTGTCTCAGCCATTGTGGGAATCACCTTTGGCTATTTACCGGCCAAACGGGCATCAGACCAGGATCCGGTTGAATCACTCAGACAATAAAATTTCAGTGTTCATGAAATCACTCCGTATTTTGCTCATCCTTCTGGTTTTTACCGGGTTCAGAATTCAGGGACAACCAGTTACGAAATCGCTTACCCTTGAGGAAGTGATCGAAATTGCTTCCCAACAATCGCTGGATGCATTTCGTAACAAGAATATGTATTTGGCCAGCTATTGGGAGTTCCGCAACTTCAGGGCCGACCGGTTGCCTCAGCTCTCTTTTGAGGCCACCCCCTTTGATTTCAACCGGTCCATGCAGAAAGTATACAACTTCGACGAAAACCGCGACGAATACAAACCCCGCGAAGTGTTCAATTCGGACCTTGCCCTGGCATTAAGCCAGAACGTAGGCTTAACCGGAGGAAGGATATTTGCGCAATCGGAACTGAATATGACCCGCAACTGGGGTGGTGAAAAACTGACTTCATACAGTTCCACTCCCATCAGTATCGGCTACAGCCAGTCCTTAAACGGCTACAATGCCCTGAAATGGCGGTCAAAAATTGAACCTGTCAAATTTGAAAAAGCAAAAAAGGAGTACATCCAGTCAAAGGAAGAGCTGGCCATCAAAGCTGCGCGCCGTTTCTTCGACCTTGTGGATGCGCAAATAGAAGTCTCCATTGCCAGTACAAACCTCAGCAATGCCGACACCTTGTACCGGATCGGCATGGGGCGGTTCCAGGCAGGAACAGTCACCCAGGATGAACTGCTCAACCTGGAACTGGGTCAGATGAACGCGAGACTGGCCCTGAACCGCTCCAACCTGGAATTGGAAAGGGCACGCGCCGATCTGAATTCCTTTCTCGGATTTGAAAAGGGTACCCGCGTTGATTGCATCGTTCCAACGGAATTGTCGAAACTGAATATCAATGCCGCGGAAGCTATATCCCTTGCCCTGGAAAACAATCCTGACATACTGAATCATCAGCAGCGGCTTCTCGAAGAAGACAGAAAAGTCAAACAGGCAGAATCACAATCGGGATTTAATGCCGAACTCTATGCCCTGTACGGGTTGAATCAAAACGCCGAAGAATTCAGCGAAGTCTATCTCGACCCCCTCGAACGGCAGAGGTTAAGAGTAGGCGTAACTGTTCCAGTCCTTGACTGGGGAAGACGGAAAGGGCAACTTTCCATGGCCAAATCGAACCGGGAAGTGGTAAAAATCAGCATCAACCAGGAAAGGATCGACTTTGAACAGAATATAGTCATGAACGTGATGGAGTTCAATCTTCAGGGAGAACAGGTCAGGAATACCGCCAAAGCCGACACCATTGCCAAAATGGGCTTTGAAGTTACCAAACAACGGTTTCTGATCGGAAAACTCGATGTGACCAAACTCAACCTTGCCCGCAACGACCAGGAACAGGCCCGTCGTGCCTATATCAATGCACTCCGTTCATACTGGACCTATTATTACACCCTGAGGCAACTCACACTTTACGACTTTGAAAAGAAAATCACACTCGCCGAAGATTTCGATAAACTACTGAATAACTGATCTATGCGAAAACTTTGGGAAAAACATAAATTAATTATCCTGGCAGCTGCCCTGCTCCTGATTGCCCTGGCAGTCTGGATGGTGACAAAATCAGGAATCAGTCATTCCATTCATGTGGTCCGGAGGGGAACTTTTGAAAAAATCATCGAAACCAAAGGAGAGATCCAGGGAAAAAATGCGATCAATATCCTTATTTCCGATATTTTCAAGGATCCGGACATCCAGATCTGGGATTTTAAAATCAAGGACCTGGTCCCTGAAGGCACAATCGTAAAAAAAGGAGATTGGGTGGCCAGTCTCGACCAGGTAAACTTAAACCAAAGGTTACAAAGCATCGTGGAAGAGATCGATGTCAGGGAGGCGCAGCTCAATGATACGAGAATCGATACCGCACTTGCCCTGTCACAGATGAGACAGCGAATCAAAGAGCTGGAATACGACCTCAAATACCGGGCTCTCGACCTGGAACAATCGAAATTTGAGTCTCCTGCCTACCAGCGGAAAATGCAAACCAATTACAACAGGACACTCCGACAGATCGAACGTCAGAAAAGAGATTACGAGCTGAGAAGAATGGACCAGAACGAACGCACCAAGCGATCTGAAGATCGCTATCAATATATGAAAAGGGTTGAGGAGAAGATAAAAAAAGCCCTTGAAGACACCCAGGTCAAGGCACCTGACAACGGAATGGTTATTTATACCCGCACCAGAGGCAACAGGAAAATAAGGATAGGTGATGAGGTAGGTCCCTGGCGCCCTATTATTGCCACCCTCCCCGATCTCTCCACGCTCGTATCAGAAACCTTCATAGAGGAAATCGACATTTCTAAAATTAAAACCGGAGACAGTGTCATGGTTACGGTTGATGCCCTTCCCGGAGAACAATTTCCTGCAATTGTGCAGGCTATTGCCAACATCGGACAGGAACTGCAGGGGATTGACTCCCGGGTCTTTGCCGTAACGGTGGAATTAATGAGAAGCCATCCCAAGCTTCTTCCCGGGATGACCAGCAACAACCGGATAATTCTTGAAAAAAGAGCCGGGGAACTGATTATTCCAAGGAATGCCCTTTTCTCGGAGGAACAAAAACCGTTTGTTTACCTGAGGAAAGATGGGAAAATATGGAAGCATTTTGTGGAAACAGGTTCCGAGAATGACGAAGTGGTAGTAGTTACCAAAGGGCTTGCCGAAAAAGACCGGATCCTGACGCAATCACCCGGAGAAGAGGAAAAAGTATTGATTTACAACGAATCAGAACATTAAATCGTACAGCCGGCGGATCTCACCCCTTAACTCCTGAAGGCCAAAGCTCCGGCTTTTACGGATATATTCCCTCCCGTCAAGAAACAGCAGCAAGGTGGGTGCCGTGAAAATCCGATATCGTGCAGCCAGTTCGGGGAGCACGTCGATTGCCGCATAAACAGGTACCAGTGCCGGGAATTCTCCGGATACCATTTCCAGCACTTTTGGCTTTAGCACCTTGCAGACGCTGCATTCCCCCGTGGAGAAATAAACAAGAAGAGCCGGGGTATGGCCGATCAGGTTTTCAAAATCTTCCAGCGATTCGATATTGCGGTACATGGCCACTATATGTTTGCGGACTGAAGCAGAACCACGGCGTGGGCCGAAATCCCCTCACCCCTTCCTTCAAAACCTAGCTTTTCAGTGGTAGTGGCTTTAATGGAAATTTGTTGCTCCCCGATTTCCATCACCCGGGCAAGGGTCGCTTCCATTGTGCCAATAAAAGGCCGTAACTTCGGTTGCTGCGCACAAACGGTGGCGTCAAGATTCACCAAAGAATAGCCTTGCTCCTTCATCAACGCGCAAGTACGGGAAAGGAGAATTTTTGAATCTATATTCTTGAATTCCGGGGAAGTATCCGGAAAATTGGAGCCAATGTCGCCCAGCTTGAGAGCGCCCAGCAGGGCATCACAAATGGCATGAATCAGCACATCCCCATCGGAGTGCGCTACGGTACCTTTTTCGAAGGGGATCAGAATTCCGCCCAGCCATAAAGTCTCCCCATCCGCCAGCCGGTGAACATCAAATCCATAGCCTATCCGCAATCCCATCATCACCTGCTCTGCCCGCTGAAAGCATCCACGTCGAACGACAGGGTAAACCGCAGTGTATTTTCGAGGGGGTGGTTCCTGGCTATCGGAAGAAGATAGGCAAAGTCGAGCCCGAACACATTCAGTTTCAGCCCTGCCCCTGCGGTCATAAATTTCCGGTTCCCTTTGTTTTCATGCTCGAAGAAATAACCCGCACGCAATGCAAATTGCTGGTTGTACCAGTATTCCACACCTGCCGACAAGGTAACCTCCTGAAGCTCCTCTTTAAAACCTCCGGGGGCATCGCCGAACGATGTAAACATCCCCCCCACAACTGACTTATCTGAATTGATCCCACCCGGGAAAATGATCTCACCCGTTTCATAGGTGGTAGTATCCCTGGGAGGAGTGGGAACAAGCAGTTTGTTAAGGTCGGCGGAAAATGTAAATGTGTTGTAATCGTCAAGTTCAGTGGTATACGACATCCCCAGTTTCAGGTTTGTCGGGATGAAATCTTTCACCTCCCCGTCGGTATACGAAATTTTTGCACCGATATTCTGGATATTAATCCCTGCGGCAAAAACATTTTCCTGTCTTCTCATCTGAAATTCATTCCGGTAGTAGAAAGCCACATCGGCAGCATAGCTGTTACCTGCATGCGATTCCACCCCGTTGATAAGCTGTCCGCCGGTGAGGTCGGAACGGATATAGCGGATAGCCACAGCCCCTGCCCAGTAATCGGAGAGCAACCGGGTATAACCCAGGTCTATGGCAAACTCATTCGGACTCTGCTGCCCCTGGTATTCAGCCAGTTCATTCGTAAAAATGACATCTCCCAGTGCAAAATAGCGGAGCGACGAACTGATTGTCTGGTATTCGTCCAGTTTTTTATACCCGACCAGATAGGCAAGGTTGATGTCGTTGACCAGTGCGCGCAACCAGGGAGAGTATGAAAGGGAAATTCCCATGTCGCTTTCCATAAACACATATTTGGCAGGATTCCAGTGTTGAGCGTTGATATCGGGTGAGGTGCCCACTCCTGCATCGCCCATCCCTGCGGCCCTGGAATCAGGTGCGATTGTCAGGAAAGGGACTCCGGTGGTAATTACGTTTGCCCCGGTCAGAGATGCCTGCGCGTTCACATTTTGAGCGGCAATTACTAAAAACAACATAAATGCCGTCCATCTGATTAATTTGATCATAGTGCCTGTTTTGAAAGGGTGCAAAGATAAGACTTTTATTTTTTCAATTTTAACTTGTATCAAAACGACAGGGAGCGTTAAAAATTATTCCCCGCTATAAATATTAGCGTAAAATAAGGAATTTGCCCGATTTGGCAGCCAACTCCCCTTCGGCAGAACGAATGGTGATCCGGTAGAGGTACATTCCACTCCGTAAACTCACCCCCCTTTCGCCCATGTCCCATCGTACCGGGTTGCTTTGGGTTCCCGTTGACGACACGGAAGTCTGAAAATGATCCACCCGGGTGCCTGTCACGTCAAAAATCTCCACAAGGGTTTTAAAAACACCATCGGGCTGGTTGTGTGTGAAAAACAGGTTGGTATATCCGTTTACAGGATTTGGAACGGTGTGTGTTTCACTGATATAAAAATCGCTGGTAACCACAAATTTAATCTCGGTCTGTGTGGAATTGTTGGCCACATCCCAAACCTTGAGAATCAAAGAATGTTCCCCGACAGCCAGATTCCGGAAAGGGTAGCGAATGGTGCCTTTTGTATAATCGTCCTTTGCAGACTGGTAGTAATCGTTCAGCACCAGCACATTGGAATAGTCACCGTCCAGAATGGCAGTGATATCGTGCCCGATACCTGTTCCCACGGTATTAATCCCGTTTTCATCCGTTACTTCAGCAAGCAGAAGCGGATTGCGGCTGGTTTCATCTCCGCTCCGGAAAGAAGTATCGTCAAGATAGAGGCTCACCACCGGTGGTTTGTTATCCTGAAGCTGATTGCCCCCAGATCCCCCGATCAGGAAATTTTCAAAGGCACCATGCGCATCCTGGGTGCCATCCTGTGCATAGTAGAGTATCTTTCCGCTTCCCAGACTGTAAGAAATGTCTTTCGGGATCACAAAGCTGAAAGTGAATTCTCCGGATTTTACGGTAGCTTCTCCTTTGTAAATGATGCTGTTTTGTAACTTGTAAAGGAAGGGGGCTTCACCGGCATTGCCGAGGGTCTTCTGAGTGACCGGTTTGTCATAGACCACTGCGGTAACCTCCCCGTTAAACGCAGTCAGTTTATTCCCGGAATGATCAGTCACATCTCCGGCCACAGTCACCCTGGCCAGGGCTTTCAGGGTATCGGCTGCGGTCTGTGCATCTTTGCCATTGATGCTCCGGGTTTCAATCCGGTATTTGGGATACGACAAACGAAGGGCAGGGTCAGCCAGCAGGGTAAAGCTCCTCTTGTTCACGGTATTTACCGTGTTGATCTTGGCCAACCGCATGATGTCACCCATCCTGAAGTTCTCACCCTGCGCATCCTTTTCAAAAACATAACGGTAGAAATTGCGGCTCAGTAAAAAATTGGAATAGGCATAAACCATCCGGGTAGTTGAAAAGAGGCCTATCCCTCCCCCGTTCGGATTCAGCAGGATGTATTCCCCGGCAGAGGTTTCATCGGCGTCAAACCGGCTGAATTCACAGGTAGCCGTCACGAAGATGGGGAGGTTGTTCCGGTTCGACCATGCGTTAATACCGGACACATCAAGTACCCGCTCGTCGGCCATAAACCGGGTATTGGCATGACCTACATAATTGAGGATCAACACCCCGTTCTTCACCTGCTGGTTGATGGCATCCATCACACCGGGGTATCGCTCACCTCCGGGAGTGGTAATTTGTGGCCAGGCATCCAGATAAATCTTCTCAGTTTGAAATTCACGGTGAGCTTCATTTACCTGGGTTGTCAACGACTCTGAATCCGCCATATGGAGATTACCGTCTCCGTCATCACCGATAAAACAGAGGTTTGACCTCCATAATCCCAGCGATTCGGGAGAATAGTAATTCACTATTTTTCCCGTCACCACACCTGCTTCATAAGGAGTGGAAACCGGCAACCGGCCGATTCCAAGGTCCATCAAACCGTTGTACACGCTCTCCCCGCTGTCGAGGATTACAAAATAGTCGTCGGAAACAAAGGAAGAGGTGGGGACCAGGGAGTTATCGGACTGGAAGGTGGGGATAAGATTCCGGTTGGTACCCCCTATATTCCGGTTGTCGTAGCTTCCGTCGCCAAAAAGGAGTACGTACTTGATTTTATTGCTTCTTTCGCGGCACATACGGATAAAATTGCGGATAGCCGTGGCATCGGGACTTCCGGATCCGAATTCATTGTAAATCTGGTTCACGGCTACCACCTCCACATCCATATTGTCGGTTTCACGGTGGAACCCCGCTACTTTTTCAGCGGACTCCATGAAATCGGGATGGGTGATTATCAGCAGTTCCGGGACCTGAAGCGCATGGAGGTCCTGGTTGGGAACCTCACCCACAAATACCGGCTCCGGAAAATTCCCGGAGGTTTTGAAAGCCACATATTCCCGCAATTCGGAAGATGGACGGGTAAAAACGACCTGGTTGCCCTGCAGGGTCGAAGGAACATCAAAAAGATCATCAGGAACCGTGATGTCCCAGATTTTCATTCCGGCCACGCCGTTTTCCACAATAAAACGCGACACATTCCCGTCTCCCACACTCCGGGTATCCCTAAAAAAAAGCTCGTCCCCATTCATCTTCAGCTGTCGCCGCCTGTTTACCGTAATGAAATCAAGCCATGCATCCGACAATGCGTTGGTGGCATTGTACAAAAAATTGATCTCCACCGTGGGGGAATTCAGGCTGACCGGGTAAACGTACTGTTTTTCATCGGCATACAGGGTGGTTTCACTGTCCACATTCACCGCGTTGAAAATGAGCGGCAGCTGCTTAACCTGGTTGATGGTCACTTCAAGAGAGGAGACCGAAGAAGAACGCCCGGCACCGCTTATTTTGAAAATGGCAGGTTCCTGGGACACCTGATCCGGACAATTCAAGGTAACCGTGCGGGAAAAGGAGCGGCCAAACTTCTCGCCAAACCACTTCTGACCCGATTTAATCAGGTTGTATTGCTCCGTTTCATACCTCTGGTATTCGTCGAAAGCCGTAACCGTGTGGGAGGGTTGCTCCGTCACAGGAGGCACGGTTTCAACCTGCTGTGCACCTCCCCCCTCCTGGCTTAAAAAGTAAAAGCAAAAATCGCTGTAAGGATTTACTGAATGGCTGAAGGTTGCCAATCCGGGATCCCTTTCCCAGGAAACGGTTCCGCCGGAATAAAAGAAAAGGGCATCTTTCCCCGATCCATCTTTTCCCCTCCAGCTCCTGTTCTTCATTAAATCATCGGTTGGTGGTTCATCGAGCGATTCCGTAAGTTTGAATCCCCCGTTCCCATATACATTGACCTGGCCGGGATCCGTAAATCCCCAGGTTTTCAGCTTGTCATAGGTAATCTTGTATATTCCCCTTCCCTGGGTCCTGATTTTCACCCATTTCCCTTTGTTTAAAACAGAATTTTGTGTCCATTGGACCGGTGATTCCTTCTCCCCGGAACCCTCAGCCGTCAATCCGGCAAAACTTATGGAAAAAAGTAGGATTAAAAACCTGTACATGTACATTTGCTTATTAAGTAAAGAAACGGAACGGACCCGCGATTATTGCCGGAAAAATCCATGCGGCTATGCTGCCATATTGTCCACAAATTTAAAAATGAATTGAAACGAAACCGAGGAAATATTCATTTACCCGTACAATATTGATAAAGCGAATTAGTTATATTTGTGTCGTAAAAGTAGAGTCAACAATAAATTCATTTCAAATATGAAAGTTAAATTCCTGATCTTATTCATATTGGCTGTCGGATTGATGGGTTGTCCATTTAAAAAGGCTTCCAAATCAAGTACCACCGGCTGGGCCTATAATGATCCTGAAACCGGGAATGTTCCCTACCTGTCGGGATACGAACAAAGTGCAGGGCCCGGTTTGATCTTCATCGAAGGGGGAACCTTTACGATGGGAAAGGTGGAAGAAGATGTTATGTCGAAATGGGACAACACACCCCGCAGGGTAACTGTGGCCTCCTTTTACATGGATGAAACAGAAGTATCAAACCAGGGTTACAGGGAATATGTGTACTGGGTTGAACGGGTTTACCCGGGCGACAGGGCCAAAAAAGAATCCGTTCTGCCCGACACCCTTCAGTGGCGTGAAGAACTGGCTTACAATGAGCCTTACATCCAGAACTATTTCAGGCATCCGGCCTACGCCGATTACCCCGTAGTAGGAGTATCATGGGTCCAGGCCAACGCTTATTGCCAGTGGCGTACCGACAGGGTCAACGAACAGATCCTGGTTGACAAAAAGATCATCCAGCACGATCCCTCCCAGAACGGACAGAATATTTTTACTACCGACACCTACCTTGCTGGAATGTACCAGGGTACTTCCGGGAAAAAGCCACAGGAAAATTCTGACGGAACAGCAAGGAGTGTCCGCTGGGAAGATGGCATCCTGCTTCCCACTTATCGCCTTCCCACTGAGGCGGAATGGGAGTATGCCGCACTGGGACTGATCGGGAATGCAGAAGACGAACTGTTGGCCGACAGGAAAATGTTCCCGTGGAATGGCACCTACATGCGTGAAGATTCTAAAAAATACAAGGGAAGAATGCAGGCGAACTTTACCCGGGGTCGTGGTGACCTGATGGGGATGGCTGGTTCACTGAATGACAATGCCGACATCGCTTCCACCATCCGCTCCTATCAGCCTAACGATTACGGGCTTTACTGCATGGCGGGAAATGTCAATGAATGGGTGTACGACGTGTATCGTCCCCTTTCCAACAGGGATGTGGCTGAATTCCAGCCTTTCCGGGGGAATATATTTACAGTTCCGGAAAAAGATGCAAGTGGCAACCTGGTAAGAGACAATTATGGGGTGATGAAACTCGACACCCTTGCCGATTTCAGAAACTTCAAGGATGGGGATCCCAATTCACAGATCATCGACGGGAATCAATGGACCGAAGTGCAGAACAATACTACGAAAGACATGTACATCCAGGATGACAGGCCCGGATATTTCTCTTCACTTCTCGGTGACGATGTGCGGGTTTACAAAGGGGGTTCCTGGAAAGACAGGCCCTACTGGCTGACACCCGGTACCCGCCGTTACCTTCAGGAAGCACAATCTCAGAATGACCTTGGCTTCCGCTGCGCAATGACGCGGGTGGGCAGTCCCGGTGGTTTCTGATCTGCCATCTGTCATTATAAAAAAAAATGCCTGGCTCTTTCTGAACCAGGCATTTTTCGTGACATCAATCTTCCAGTTTGTCGTACCAGAATTTTTTCATCAGCAGGGAAGTTATGACAACAATCCCCAGGGAATAGCCCATTGAAGTAAACTCTTTCAGCACCAGGTAGATCGGTGCAGCTATCAGAGAGGTCTGCCAGATGATTCCAACGGCCACGTTGAACATGTCGCGGCCAAAGGCTCTGTTTTCCTGAAAGCCGGGATTCTCAGCCACCACAAGGTCACGCACAGGACCCCAGATCCCCCAGGGACGGGTTTTGGCATAGAAACTTTTCAACACTGCCATATCCGTAGGGGGAGCCGACCAGGTTCCCCAGATGCATCCAATGACTGAGAAGAGAAGGATAACTGGAAAATAGTAAAGGGGGAGCATCTCCCCTACCAAAGGAATATACGGAAGCACCAAAGCCGGTATCATTCCGCCTGCCATTCCCCATGCAAATCCCTTGCTGTTGAAACGCCACCAGTGCCACTTCAGGATATTTGCCGCCACATAACTGCCATAGAGGGCACCGGTTACCCACTGGAGCACACTGTTCACATCTTCGGCCAGCACCCCGAATCCGATGCTGACAACGACCACCACCAACCCCACAATCACATTGGCCTTGTTGGAGGCTTTGGGTGAAGCATCAGGCCTGAAATACTTGATGTAGATATCGTTCACAATGTAGGCCTGTGCGGCGTTGAGCGTGCCGGCAAAAGTAGACATGAAAGCGGCCAGCAACCCGGCAAGCAGCAATCCGGAAAGTCCTGCGGGAATCCACGGATGGGAAATAACCGCCGGAAGGACCAGCTCAAAATCAATTTTCCCGGAAGCATTGGTGATCTGGGGCTGTATTTCATTGAAAAGAAGCAGTCCGATAACGGCAAATCCGGCAATCATCAGATACCTTACCGGCATCAGAATCACAGAGACAAATCCGCTCATGAGACTGGCTTCACGGGGTGAACGGGTGGAAAGAATTTTTTGCATGTCGTAGGTAGGAGCCGGTCCCGCCAGACTGGCAAGGATCCCTTTCATCAACACAAAACCGAAAAAGAGCGAAAAGAGCTCATACCCACTCTCTTTAATGGTGGAGTTGAATTCTGAAAATTTTCCGGTCCATACCAGTCCGAGATTTTTACCAAAACCCACGGAATACCAGCCTTCGGGCAAAAGGGCTGAAAAATCGACTACGTCGAGATGAACCATCGCGATCACCGCCACGGCGATGGCTGCCAGGGTCATAATCATATACTGGGCCACATCGGCCCACACAATACTGAGCATCCCTCCCATCAGCGCATAGAAAACGGCAAACAGGGTAAAGGCAATCCCCCAGATATGCGGCACATAAGCATCGGGAACAAATCCCAGTGCCGGGAAAAGGATTTTCATTGGAAGAAATATCTCGATGAATTTTCCCATCCCGATGAAGCCATAGGCAAGCATGCTCAGACAAACCAGGATGGCAAAAACCACGATGATCCAGTGTGAAGCAACAGCCCCCCTGTCCTTTCCGAACCTGAAACCGATCCACTCGGCTCCTGTGGTGCACCCCGAACGGCGAAGCCATGCCGAGAGGTACATCATCAGGAATATCTGGTTAAAAACGGGCCACAGCCAGGGAATGTAAATACTCTTTAAACCATAGACCACGGTAATGGCAACCAGCCAGACAGTTCCCGAAATATCAAACATTCCCGAGGCATTCGAGAGACCCAACATGTACCAGGGGATTGATTTTCCCCCTAGCAGGTAAGACTCCAGATTTCGGGATGCGCGGCGTTTCAGGTAAAAACCGATAAAAACCAGAAGGCATAGATAACTCGCAATAATCAGTATGTCAACCAGATGTAGATGCATAGATTTCAGTTTAGTTCAAAAGAAAAAACAATCCCTCCGGAGCAGCAGGCTAACGGAACCCTCCGGGTCAAATCTGGTTTTAAAAGTAAGAAGAAATCCGGTTGAATAACACGAAATTTTAAAGCTACTAAATTAGCATTTCAAAGGCCGATATCGAATTTCATCCCGGAAGTGAGCCAAATGCCGGGTTGGGGAATTCCACCAAAGTCCATCCATTGGGAATTGAAAAGGTTGGAAGCCTCGGCAAAGAGTGTAAAAAAATCCTTTTGCCAGCTTAGGCGGGCATCGGCGAGGGTCACCGGCCTGTACGCGATTATCCTTCCCTCCCGGTCGGGCCATGCGCCGTGGCGGTCACGCCAGCTGATTCTGAAGGAGGCACTCCAGCGCATACCCATGGCAGCTTCCACGGAAGCATTGACCTGATGACGGAGGTAATCCATGGTATAACGCGACAGCAGCCTGCGCTCTGTTGACCTGCCGCTAAGGAGCGTCCAGGAAATTGCTGCGCCTTCGAGCCGGAAATTCTCCGGGTTCCCCCTGTCACGGTCTGAAAAGTATCGCAACGAAAACTCCAAACCCTGCATCGATACCCTTGCATGGTTCATGCTTCTCCATACCAGTGAATCGGGAGAGGGATCCTTCACCCAATCGATCAACTCCTTCCCCTGACGCCGGAAGAGAGAGAACCCTCCCCTGATCCGGTGATGGTGAACCCTGATCCCTCCCTCACCGGTGAATGCCTCCTCAGGTTTCAGCCGGGGATTGCCCTGCTGCACCGGACTGGCGTAGTACATATCGGTAAAGGTGGGCATCCGCAGGGTTTTATTGGCCGAGCCAAAGAGGGAAAGACTTTTCGTAATCCGGAAGGCACCATCCATTCCTGGAAACAGCTGCAAACCTCCGCCTCCTGCCACAAGGTGAACCATTACCCCGGGGGTTAGGGTCACCCTGCCTGAAGAGAAGCGGTGTTCGGCATAGATCGAAGTTCCCAGCCTGTGGGCCGACCGGGTGTAAAGGTGCGTTTCTTCCCCGGGAATGAAACGTGGCCGGGACAGGCGGTTGCCCAAAAGGTTACTCAGGATTTGCTCATTGCGAACATCCATACCCCATGCAGTCGTCCCGCCAGCCCACTTCCGCGAATAATTCAGGTTCAGTCCCGAAGTCAGGGATCGGTGAAAATTAAAGGGAACCACCGGATTGTTCCGGATCAGCTCAAAGCGGTCGCGGTGGTGCCGCAGAAAGAGAGCAACCGACAATCCCGGAGATTTGGAAGGCCGGTATCCGCCACTGACGAATAGGGTTCCCGTGGCTTCATACTGCTCAGGATATTTCAGTGAATAAAAGCCGTTGGCCCCGAACTTTCTGGTATTCAAACCACTTTGAAACGACCATATTCCCCGCTTCCCCGGTTTTTCTGCCTGGTAAAAAAGTGAGGTACCCGAGAAATCCGTATTGTGGGTATATCCTTCTGATGAAGTGATTCCCGAAGAGAGAAAATGGGAAGTTTTACCGCTTTCCAGGGAGATATTTCCGCCGGCCCGGAGTAGTCCGTATGCCCCGGCTGAAGCCGACAGGCGGAGATGGTTTTTCCGGGGATTCCCCGTGATGAGGTTGATTGCGCCGCTGAAGGCATTGGGACCAAAAACCCGGGCAGCAGGTCCGCTGAGAAATTCAATACGTTGAATACTTTCAGGATCGACGGGCAGGTTCAGATGGTGGTGCCCGGTCTGGGGATCAGTGACATTGATCCCGTTCAAAAGGATAAGGGTCTGTTCGAAGGTTCCCCCGCGGATGGAGATATCGGACTGAGCTCCCAGGGGGCCCCGTTGACGGATGTCGGCCGACGGAAGAAACCGCAGAAGGTCACTTAAGCTTTGTGCCGGCGCCCGTTCAATGTCGGCCCGGGAGACCAGGGTGACCATCCGGGTGACCTGCTGCACCTGCACGGGTGACCGGCCTACTGTCACCACCACCTCATCCAGTTCCACTTCACGCATTTGAAGCGTGTCGGGAACTTCGCTCTTTTGGGCAGGAGCTGCCTGCGCCACAAGGGAATAGACAACCGACAGAACCCCTATTCTGACTAAACTCCCCAGTGAACTGAAAACCGCATGCCCTTTGCGCTTCCAGTGGTGGAAGGTAAACAGGGTATTTACACGAATTTTTCTGCGCATCCGGATGATTTTAACAGCCTTCAGCCGGCAAATATAAAAAACTGAATTGTTGCCACGGCTTCCCGAAAGAGAAGGAACAGAAATATTAACAAAGCAGGAGAAATATTATCTTTGCGAGGTGAAACCTTCGGCGTTGAAGGAGTGAAATTTCCATGATTGCCGGCAAATAAGAAAAAGTATGAGCACATACACCCTTTTGCTATTGATACTCACGGGCCTGGTTACAGGCGCTTTTGCGGGAATGATGGGTTTGGGCGGCGGACTGATTATGATCCCTGCCCTGGTTTTCATTTTTGGATTCACGCAGCAACAGGCCAACGGCACCAGTCTTGCGGTGATGCTCCCTCCCATTGGTCTCTTCGCCGCTTACAACTACTACAAAGCAGGTCAGGTGAATCTCAAATTTGCGCTTATTCTGGCCGCCACTTTTATGATCGGCAGCTATTTCACCTCGGCATGGGCCACAAAAATTCCGGAAGTCACACTCCGCAAAATTTTCAGTGTGTTCCTCTTCCTGGTAGCCATTAAAATGTTCTTCTCCAAATAACCGGGAGTCATCGACTGACTCTACCCCATCACAGGTTTCTCAGCGGGATCAATTTCCGACATGCTCCAGACTTCATCTGATCTGCGTGTGACAATGTCACCGGTTCGACTGGTTTTCCATTCAGGAGAAAAGATTGCAGGGAGTTTTTCAGACTGTTTCCAACCCCCGGTTATTCCCTGATCCACCGGTTGTTTTTTGGCCCGGTTTCCTGAATGGGCAGGGGTTTCAGCCCATATCTTGCGAGGAGTTCCGCGGAACACCATTCCTGAACGGTTTTCCCGGCTGACTGCGCACTTGAATTGTGGATCACCACCTGAACTTTCTCATTGATCCGGAGATACTGGTTCTTGCAATCCACCATCAGATTGTTCTTCAGGGTATTGACATCCGGATCTTCGCGGAGTCTCTTTAATTCAGGATATTTCTGAAGGTAAACGGGAGAGAGAATATCCACCACTCCGAAAATTTTCTGCCGGAGGACGGGATTATCCAGCTCTTTCAGCCATCGCTCCATTCCCCAGCTGTGAAAAGAGACTCCTGCATGGCACTGATAAAAGAGATTGTTTTCGACCAGATTGTCTTTTCCTCCATGAATCTGAACTCCGCCGAACTTAACCGATCCGCACCGTTCAAAAATGTTTCCATAGATCAGCACCCCTGATATCATGTCGTCGAGCCGGACTCCTGCAGCACCGCTGTGGGTACCCCCGGTGATGTCCGACCAGTGGTTATACCGCACCACGATACCACGGTACGAAGGGTCATACCAGATGTCAAGTCCTCCCTGGTCGTCCGACTCATTGACCACGTGGCTTATCTGGTTGTATTCGATGGTAAAATCATTTCCTTCGAGGCGCATGGCCGATGACGAGGAGAACCGGAACCTGTTGTGGGAGACTCTCATGCCACAGCCATCGAGATGAACAGCAGGTTCATAGGTCCGCTTGAACAGTGAAAAATGCTCCACAACGGTATGATCGACAAAATGGCCTGCTGGATCCAGGGTTTTTCGATTGCCTCCTTTCATTTCGATCCCCCTGTATCCCAGGGTGCGGAGCAGACAACCAGACACACCGTGACCGGTACCTCCGTCGATGTGAATCCCGTCGCGTCCCATTCTTTCAATCCTGCAATCCTGCAACAGACAATTCTCTCCTCCTGATACCAGCACGCCGCTTCCCCTGCTTTCCTGAAAGGTGAGCCCCCGGAGGGTCACGCCGGAACAATCTCTCAACTCCAGCATATACGGGGCATTGCAAAGCGAAAGGGTGACCTCCGATTTTCGGGGATTGACCCCATCGGGCGGATACCAGTAGAGCTTACCCTCCTCCCTGTGAAGATACCATTCACCGGGTTGGTCAATTTCACAGAAAAGGTTAACTCCGAAATAGCGCAGACTGTCTTTGTATCCGTAATGGTGGTAAGGTTCAGCAAGATAAAACACCTTCGACACCGTATCGATCCGGTCCATTTTTTGAAATTCATCGGCCCAGTCCCAGAACCAGTACCCTCCCAGGCAAGCTTCGTTTTCCTGTGCCCACCTGTTTTGCCGGCCTTCGTCATATTCGAAAACGCCCTCCCGGGTCCCCCCGTATTTCAGGTAGGTCCGGGGCAATTCCGTTTTGCCTTTCGCCAGCCCAGCTCTGACAAATCCGGTATCGGGCCATCGGGCCAGGGTTTGCAGACTGCCGTCGCAGAAAAGTTCGGGCCGGTTGCCCGGTTCGAGCGGATCGCCCCACTCTGTAATTCCCGCTTTTTTCAGATCGGCAACATACACCTTTTTCCTCACTTCCGGGGCCAATCGCATAAGGGCGACCTTCTCTTTCAAAACCTTCCATTTCGTCAGTCTGCGACTGCCCGTGAAAACCGGTTTGGCATCCGGGGCCGCTGCAATCGTCACACTGCCCGCTGAGGATCCGGTTTCGGCTGAAGTAAGGATCACAGGTTTACTGACCTGATACAAACCATCATCCACATAAACTACGACATTGTCATTCATCTGGTTCTGACGGGCAATACCAACCAGTTCCGCAGCCCTGGAGAGTGTTTGCACGGGTGATTTGCGGGTTCCCTGATTGAGATCGGATCCGCGGGGCGACAAATAAATTTCAGCAGAATAGATTTGGCTCTCCCTTGCGGCGAGTGGTGATACAACAGAAAGCACCCAGGGGAGCATCAAAAAATAAAAGAGTTTCATGGGCAATGGTAGTTTTCAATGATAAATATCCACCTCCTTCCTTTATAAGGGCAAGGATTGATTCCGGAAAATTAATACTTTCTGAGAAAAAAAAGAGGCTGTCACCTAACAACAGTCCGGAACAGCCTCTTTTTACGAATTGATCTGATTAATTAACGATATTAGAAATTCGGATTCAGGGAAGTTTCCCTTTCCGGGATTGCAAATACGAGGTTGTCGTACGGAAAAGGAATATCCTTCACCGTATTGAAAGGATTATCGCCTTTGGGTATGGTCATTCTCGTGGCCAGCTGAAATTCATAGATTGCCCCTTCGCCCAGCATTTCCTTGATAAATTCCTGATAAACAGCTTTATGATTGGCATTGGACGCATTGTATTTACCGGGGTTGGCAGGATTGGCCCTGTCCCAGATTTTATTCAGCTCCCTGGCAGCCAGATCAGGTTTGCCGTTTTTCTGCAAGATCCATGCTTTGATCAGGATCAGTTCACCCAAACGGATCAGAGGAAATTTGGTCATGGCTGCACCTGTAGACAATCCATTATCTGGCCCACGGAAAAATTTATCGACATAAATTTGTCGTGTTCCGGCTGTTTTACGGGGTTCTGCAGCATCAGGTTCATATTCCAGATACTCTCTCATTTCTTTATAAAACTGATCCAGGGTTTTACCGCCCGATAAATCCGGAGCACCACCCGGAAGGATCTTGGGTTTGACGATGCTTCTGTTGCGGGGATCACCTTCCGGGAAACCATAACATGCGCCTTTGGTCACATGGAACAGTTGCTTAAATCGCAGATCGGAATGGGCTTCCGGGGTAAATGCGGTATCCTTGCTGATTGGCTGGTTGTTGTATGGCCTGGGGTAGGTATTTCCCTTGTCTGCTTCCATCCAGCCTGCTTCCCTGAGAATAAAATAGGAGATGGAACAGGAGTTCCAGTCCAGGGCTGTCATTGTAGTTAAGGGAAGTCCTGTTCCCGGATCATAAAGAAAGTTGCCGAAGTGGTCGGCACCATTGAAATGGCGGTAATTGAACCCTACCCCGTGATAGTTCAGCTGACGTGACCAATCCCTTCGGCCAGCCGGGTCACCGGTATTGAATTCCCAGATGCTTTCAGCCGGTTTCTCGCTTCGGTCGTTGCTGATGAAAGGTTTATAAATCTCTTCAAGTTTATAAACCTCAGATCCGATTACATCATCCAGAAGTTTTTCTGATTCGGCATATTGTCCCATGACAAAGTAAATCTTGGCAAGCAGCGATTTAGCGACATATTTGTTGGCGCGTCCGCATTTGTACATGGGAGTAGCACTCCAGCCAGAGCCGGTGATATCATCAGGAAGATATTCTATGGCACTTTTTAAATCGGCAACAATTTGTTGGTAGATATCTTCCACCGTCCCTCTTTTTAACTGGCTGACTACGGAATTGGGTTCCGTAGTAAATGCGATTCCGGGTTTGCCTTTATTCGCATCATTATAGGGATGACACCAAATTCTGGCCAGAAAATAATAGGCATAAGCCCGTATAAAATACAACTCCCCGACCTGCCGTTTGTAATTCTGGATAAAGTCGGGACCTGTTAAACTCAGGTTAAAGGGATTGCCTCCATTCTCCATGTCAAATGTAATACCTGCGTTGGCACCATATACGGCAATATAAAGAGTGGTCCACAGATCAGCCATCTGGCTGGTGGTGTTGTCATCAAAACGACGTTCGTACCAAATGGTGTTGCAATCATCAAAAAGGTCGTTGGATACGGCAGCGGTCTGGCTGCAACCCGACATCATATAGTCGAACGATGCAAAATTGCCCCGGGTACGTCCCTCCCATAAAACAGACCGGTAACATTCGGAGACCAGTTGATCAAAGGTCAGGGTAGAAATCCAGGGTTTTTCCTGTGGCCTCGGATTTTCGAAGAAATCATCGGAACAGGAAAAAACTCCCATGCTCATAATAATCAAAAAAGACAGTATATATTTTCTTACTTTCATGACAGTCTGTTTTATAGTTTGAATGATACACCAAAATTCAGCGTTCGGGGAACCGGAACCGCATTTAAAGATTCAGGGTCGAATCCGGTGTAACCGGTCAGGATGAAAAGGTTACTGGCTCCGATATAGAACCGCAGGTTGTTGATCCTCGCTTTTGAAACAACTTTCCCGGGCAGGGTATACCCCAACTGCAAATTTCTCAGACGCAGGAAATCTCCTTTTTGAAGGGGGAAACTGGTATTCTCAATGGTCATTGTGTTACCTCCGGCGGATGGCTTTCCCTCAAGGTCAAATGAAACCTTGTCATTTTGGGCAATCCTGCCAAACCGTTTGTTATCGCCCGGCTTCTGCCAGTAATTTCCGATGAGTTCCCGTCCGATGTTTTCAACATCCATTGAGATTTTACCCGCCAGTTTGTCATCCATTATCCAGTTGCCTCCTGCAAAGTTGAGCTGAAGATTAAGGTCAAATCCTTTATAAAAGAAGTTGTTTGTAAAACCTCCATACCATTTGGGCAGAGGAGTTTTACCAGAAAGAATGAACTTGTTGTTGCCCGGATTGGTCCCGATCATCGGAATTTGCCTGCCCGTAGACACCGTGACGAATTCCTCATTCCATTTGGTTTTGTCGAGCTCCTCTTCCATGTATAGACCGTTTTCGGTATTCAGATGGGTATATAGCGGAAGGTAATAGGTATTCAGCGATTCCCCTTCTTTGCGGATAAAGATGTTATTCTGAACTGCGCCTTTCCCTTTCTCCTGGTCATTCAGCCTGATGATCTTGTTTGTGTTGGTGCTGATATTAAAATCGGTCGACCATCTGAACCCACCTTTGGTATTCACATTGACCGACGAGAAATTAAATTCCACTCCTTTGTTGCGCAGATCTCCCACATTCTTCCAGTTGTAGGCATAATGGTATCCCATCGATGGAGGAACCTGGCACATCATGATCAAATCCCTGATGTCCTGCGAGTAAAGGGCAAAGGATCCATTGATGCGGTCTTTCAACAACCCGAAGTCAAACCCCAGATCATAGGAAGTAGTAGTTTCCCATTTAAGGTCGGAGCTTCCCGATGGTCCCCAGTTCTGGCTTGAAGTAATGGTTGATCCCGCCCAGTGCCTGTCATTTAATATACTCCACCTCATGATCAGCATATCAGAAGTCATGTTGGTATTTCCGGTAGTCCCCATGCTGGCTCTCAGCTTCAGACTGCTCAGCCAGGGAATCTCCCTGAAAAAATCTTCTTCAGTAAGCAGCCAGCCTATCCCTGCCGCTGCAAAGGGCGCCCATCTGTTGTTTTCGTTCAATGCTGAGTGACCGTCATAACGCAGACTGCCGTTAAAAATATATTTTCCGTCAAAGGCATAGTTCCCTCTAAGGAAGAAACCTGCCATTGACATGTCGTTTCCACGGTGACCATCGGCGGTCATAGCCAATGATTTGTCGGGATTGATCAGTTCCGGATAATTTGAAGCCACATTAAATCCGCTGGCGGACCGGAAATAGCTGTAATTCTTTGTGGCTTCACCACCTGCGGTAATATTGACGCTGTGTTTCTCTGCGATCAGACGGTTATAATTGAGCGTTCCATTCCAGGTAAAAACTGCCCGGTTAACCGCCTTTTCCTGGGCCTCGTTCAGGTTGTTGGGAGTCATTAATCCTGATCTCCAGTATGAGCTGTTGGCATAGCTTACATCCGTTCCTGCTTCTCCTCTGAGGGTTAATCCTTTCACCGGAAGATCGATTTGCAGGAAGGTATTGGCCAGCGTTCTGAAGTCACCCGAATTGTTTCTGATCAGTTTTGGATCATGGTATGCTGCAGCGTTAAATCCGCTTTCGGGATACCAAAATCCTGATGCACTGTTTTCATCGTAAAGTTTAAAAAAGGGAGGCATGGCAAACCACTGGTCCCAGCCGCCAGCCAGTTTTCCCGAACCTGTACGGACACCGTTGTAGGTCATGTACATCAGGTTGGTATTTGCACCAAACTCTATGAAATCAAGCAATCTGAAGCTGGTGCTGAAACGAGCGGTGAGCCGGTCAATATCATTGTGACGCAACACACCTTCCTCATCTCTGTAACTCAGAGAGAATAACATACCTCCGGTTTCAAAACCCTTATTGGCCGATATACCCAACTGGTGGAAAGATGCGGTATGTGCCATGGCAGAAAGGTGGTCGGTATTGGTTTGAAATGCCATTTCCCGGGTAAAGCCCGGATCGTTGGGAAACTGTTGCCCAAAGAAGGAAGGCTGAAATTCAGTACCTCCGGTATTCTTCATGGCTTCATCCCTGATGGCCATATATTCATCAATGTTGGTGAAGACCGAAGTCTGCGTAAAAGGAAGCGTGGAAATACCTCCGTCGTAATTGAAAGAAAGATCAGTCTCTTTCTTCTTGCTGGTTTTTGTCGTGATGATGATTACACCCCCTGAAGCCCTGTTGCCATAGATCGCAGTTGCCGAAGCATCTTTCAAAACCTCAATGGAGGAGATATCATTGGGATTGATCATGGAAATGGGAGAGGCAGGCCTTACTCCATTGACAGCCAGCGCATCAGATGCCGTTAAGACGGGAACTCCATCAATAATCCACAGCGGATCCGAACTTAAGCTGATCGACTTGATCCCCCGGATATTTACCTGATTCGCCGCACCTGGTGTACCTCCGCTGGAATTGGTCACATTCAGCCCTGCAGCCATACCCTGAAGGGACTGCGTAATTGACGTGGACGGGAGTTTGGTGATTTCATCCCCACCGATCCTGGAAATGGAACCAATAATCTCCCTTCGCTTGGCTTTACCATATCCAATTGCTATTACTTCCTCAATTCCGATGGCTTTTTCCTGTAACACCACATTGATCCTTGATTTTCCCAAAACCGGCTTATCAATGCTTTCCATTCCCACAAAAGAAAACTGCAAGACGGCATCGGAAGGTATCCCCGTCAGGGAGTAGTTCCCGCTGATGTCAGTGATGGTACCATTTGAGGTCCCTTTTACAACCACCGATACCCCGGGCAACGGCTGCCCCGCCCGGTCAGTGACCGTTCCGGAAACGCCAATCCCCTGCTGGGTGGAATTGAGATACTCAGGCGCAAGAACGATATTCCGGTCAACGATCGAATATTTCACACTGGTACCTGAAAAAAGAAGATCCAATACCTCATTAATCACTTTGTCTTTGACAGAAATACTCACTTTTCTCCCTGCATCGACCAGCTTTTCATTGTATAAAAAAAAGAATTCGCTGTTGTCTTCAATTTCATTTAAAACATCAGCCAGCCTGGCATTTTCATAATCGAGGGATAATCGTGTTCTTTGAGACCAGGCATCGTTGGCAAAGGACTGCAGGATGCCAATTAACAGAAAGAATATTGCTATCCTCATAATTCTGAATGTTTTTTTCAGGGCATACCCATACCACGCCCCGGAAAATTTGTTTTTTTTCATAAATTTGATTGTTTTTCTTTTTAATAAAAATGTGTTGCATTTTTAAGGAAATCGTTGGCGCGATTTCCTTTTTTTTCAGTGTCTCATCGGTCCGTCGCGGTTTTTCATAGTGATTCAGGTCTTACGTTTACTTAAGATTACGATAGTTTTGTCAAATGTCCCATCTGGCTGAATTTTGCGGTCAATCACCCTATAATCGATGGGAGAAGTCATTCTCAGCAATCGCAGCATTTCGGGAAGCGGATCGTCATCGAAGGTGGCATAAAAGGAATAGGTCTTTAAAACCTCATCCTGAATTATCACTTTAACGTTATACCACCTTTCTATCCGTCGGGCGACTTCTTCCATCGGATCACCCCTGAAAACCAACTTCCCCTGCTTCCATGAGGTATATTTTTCTGTATCTGTTTTTTCATAGCTCACAACCACACCTTCCTTACAGGTTAATTTTTCTGAAGGCTTCATAATTGCCCTTCTGCTGCCATTAAGCATGGAAAATTCTATTTCTCCCTCTTCGAGGACTACTTCAAGATAGTTTTCGTCCGGATAACCGTTTACATTCAATTTCGTCCCCAATACTCTGATGGAGGCTTCTTTTACACCGATCGTAAAGGGATTCCGCTCATCATGGGCAACACTCAGAAAGGCCTCCCCTTCGAGTTGAACCTGCCGGTTTCTGTTAAACGGGACTGCATAACGAAGTGTGGAATTGCTGTTTAACCATCCTGTGGTACCATCCGGCAAGGTAAACTGCACCCTTGACATTGCAGGGGCAAATATTTGGGCAAACACTGCATCTTCACTTCCTGAACCGGATTCAACACCGGAACTGACCATCAGGTAAACCGAAAAGGCAATCAAAGGGATCAATAGTGAAGCAGCTACTGAAGAATACCAGAAGTAAAGCTGTCTGACCGGGCTCTTCTTCTTTTCATAATCACCCAAATGAATTCGATGATGGATCCTGTCGAGCAGGTGATCAAAATTCCGACCTGTGGTGGAAAAATTTCTGTTGAACCGGTCCCAGTCTTCCGACATAAAACCCTTTAATATAAGGTCTTCCTCTCCGCTGATAAATGCTTCTTCCACAACCACCTTCTCATTTTCAACTGTTGAATCAGAGAGGTAGCTTTCGATTATTTTCCTGTCAATGATTTCTTTCATTCAAATACCGTGTCAAACATTGAACTGCTTATCCACTCTATTAATATCCACAAGTGAGTCTATTCTCACGGTATAAACGGGATTTTTCGAAAAAAAAAGGCTATTTGAGAAAAAGGGAGATAAAAAGCAAAATTTCAAGAGTGGATCGACCTAAATTTTTCCGGATATACCGCAATGCTTCGGAGATATTGTTGTCTACCGTTCCAGGAGAAATTCCCATTTCGGCCGCAATTTCCCTGGAACATTTCCCTTCTTTGTATCGTCTGTAGAAAATTTCTTTCCGCCGGGATGGAAGTTTGTCAACCCAGTATTCTATCTGCTCCAGTGACGGGGCAGTGAACTGATCTGCTTCAAAGCCACTGGTATTGCCTTCACCGGACATGATTTCCTTAAGGTACAATTTGTGATAATTTCTCCTCCTGAAAATTTTGCAGATCTCATGATAAGCGATGGTAAACAAATAGGACCTGAAGGAGGCCTCCTTTTTAAGTTTAGCCCGGGTTTCCCAGATTTTTATGTAAACATCCTGCACCAGTTCCTCTGCATCATTTTCCGATTTGAGATATCTGAAAGCAAAACCAAACAATTTTTCGCCATATTTCCGGAACAGCAGGTCAAAAGAGTGAAGATCTCCACCCTGCAGCTTTTCAACTAATATGGTATCGTCAAAATCCAATGGCAGAAGTTAAAACAGTTCGAAGA
>CAYYJE010000015.1:38823-41344 GCA_964472165.1 uncultured Prolixibacteraceae bacterium
ATCCAGGTCAATGTCCGACAGTTTTTTTACATAAATACAGGCCTTCCCCATCTTGAATTTCCCTAACCCTTCCAAAAGATACGCATGTTCCGGCATACCCGAGTAAACATAAAGAGAAATTGCCGCCTTCCTGGGTGAAAAACCTACCAGTGGCCAATCCCCTTCCTGCCTGCTCCTTTCTGACTTGTAATGGTAGGAGCCAAAACCGATCATGGAGGCTCCCCAAAGCTTCGGCTTAAAACCGGTAAAATCCTGCATCAGTTTCAGCAGGTCGAAACTGTCGATGCGCTTCTGCTCCGTATCGGCAAAGGAGTTAATAAAATCAACAACATCTGCACCGGTAACTTTTGTTTTTAATTCTGCCATGTACTTCCTGTTTTCAGCATTACACAATTGATAAACATTGTCATCAAAAATAATCAAAAAAAGGTGGCTGCAAGAGCTGAGAACAAAGTACTTTCAACCGGTACTCCTTAATCCTTTGAATCCCGGTCTTAAAGTCAAACAAACCTCAACCCGGCAAAGTGAATCGATAGATATTATTGTTCAAGTGCCGAATTGAGTATTGACATTTCTTCATTTTTCGGAATAAATGCAACGCTGACAAAATCAATCAGCCAGCCATCTTCTGCTTTCTCAAGATGATATACGAAACGTAATGGAATCCTGGAACTTATTTCTGCCGCGTATAATTGTTCAACAACAATCGCCGAGTTACCATCACCAGCCACTTTAATTTCCCGCTTTTCAACAGGATAGTCCATGGTAAACGAGGTATCTGCAATTGCCTGTTCCCAATAATCCACGATGGCCTCCCTCCCCCAAAACTCAGATGGGTCTGTTCCCACGTAAAGCAAATCTTCACTATAAAACGGGGTGATCTGACTCAAATCCTTCGCAGTTAAAGCGGATTCATACCTGACCATTACGTCATTGACCTGGACCTTTACTGCTTCAGTGTCAACCTGCTGCATTTCAACAGGTTTTTGCTGACAGGAAGACAGAAACAAAACCATTAAAAGAATAGTGCCGGAAAGAATTTTCATAGTTTTTAGTTTTAAATGGTTACTACACTGAAATAACTACTACAAGTTACTAAAAAAGAATATGATCCTGCCGTTTTCAACTGCATATAATTCCGAACAACCCCATTTGAAGGAAAGGGTAAACCTGAGCCGTTAAAATATGATTTGGCAGGGTTTTGGTCACGGAGAACTGATAGAGAACATAGATTGGTTTATCAGGTTATAGATAACGAAACCTTAATCTATAGCTGTAAATACCATTATGACAAGTAAAAAAAAGAAGCCGCCTCGCTTTTAAGACGGCCTCTTCTACCTCTTTTAATGAAACACTCATTCTTTGACCCTCTTTATCTGGCATCTCAATGTGACATTCCCATCCTCAGATACCACGTTATAGGAATTTGTCGTTAATCCCAAGTAAGTGCTGCTCCAGGGTTAGTTCCGGCTGCGGTGCCGGTTGCTCAACCGGTACCTCGACAGCTGCTGCTGCCGGCTGGTCATTCTTCACTACCTGCATCGGTGCAGATTCTCCTGCGGGTGTCTCACTGAGTTTCCTGGCTGTGTTTGCCATGTTGTTTTACCGCTGCAGATTTTTATGGGTACCTCGTCTGAGACGAGACTGGTCTGGCGCGCCGGTTAAATTTTCGGCGGCCTGACATTGAGCTGCCAGGGATCAGGGCAAGGGTGAATGTCAGTTTATTGCATGGGGCATGGAGCAAAGGGCATAGGGCAAGAAACTGACCGAACCCGAAGGGCATGCCCTTGACCGTTCCGTGGAGCGATCAATAACTTGCAAGAAAATTTAACAGGAGGGAAGAAGTAATTATGTTAGAGATTTAGTAATAAATATCTTAGGGAGAAAACCGACTATATTGACCATCACTTAATTAATGTTGGATTCATTTTAATTGAATAATAGTCAGATCCGGGGATTGACAAACGTGGACTGACGTACCAGCAGGCTCCCGTATTTGGTCCACATCCGCTTGTCCGCAGCATCCCCAAAATGTGTCGTCTCCTCAGGCAGAATGGTGTTGTTCCGTTCCTAGCCCTAGTTTTTCTCGAACTTCCCGTTGTGCTCCACCACCCGGGTGTTGTTCATGCTGATCAGGGTGTACTTGCAACTCTGTGCATTGAAGATGACCTTCGGGTAACGGGGATCCTTACCCTGCAGGATTTTGGACCAGAGCTGGTATTTGTACTGACTTCTGACGTTTAGTGCGGTATAAGATAAAAGGTAAAAAGAATTCTATTCTATATTGCAGTTTACCATAAAAACAAAAACTGACAGATTTTCTGAACAAAAGGCTGAAAGCCTTTTTCATTCTAGCCCAAGGCAACGCCTTGGGTAAAATGAACGGTAATTAACCGTTGCGCCCTGAAAGGGCAAATCAATCAGTAAATAAATACCGTTGATCGTAATCAATTTCATATTCCTTCATAAACTCCTGTCAATGAAGCTGTTTGATTTTTATAATGCAGCAAAAACCACAATT
>CAYYJE010000016.1:0-41057 GCA_964472165.1 uncultured Prolixibacteraceae bacterium
ACGACCATTGTCAGCGGTACCAGGGTATTACCCGGATTATCTCCTCAGAAGCGGTGGAAGCGGTGGAAGCCACAACGGGTGAAGTACTGATGTCGGACGGCAAAATTTGCGATGCCCGTTTCTCAAAATGCTGTGGTGGAATCACCGAAAGCTTTGAGAATGTGTGGGAACCCGAACCTAAGTCTTACCTGGTTGCCATAACCGACAGTGAACACGCGGGGAACAAGCTTTCAGCCAACCTTCGCGAGGAGGAGCAAGCCCGGAAATGGATAAGGGGAGCGCCCGATGCCTTCTGCAATACTGCCGACAAAAAGCTTCTGAGCCGGATACTTCCCGATTATGACAGGGAAACCAAAGATTTTTTCCGGTGGCGCGTGACCTATACCCGCCAGGAACTTTCGGCACTGGTCAGGAAACGGTCAGGAATTGATTTCGGGGAAATTACTGCACTGGAACCTCTTGAGAGGGGTTTTTCAGGAAGAATCATCCGGCTTAAAATTTCAGGAACACGGCAGAGTTATGTGGTTGGCAAAGAACTCGAAATCAGGAAATGGCTCTCCGCATCCCACTTGTACAGTGCTGCTTTTGTGGTGGAAACAGAGAAAGAAGAGAACGGCCTGCCGGGAAAGTTCATATTACAGGGTGCCGGCTGGGGGCACGGGGTGGGCTTGTGCCAGATCGGTGCCGCAGTTATGGGAGAAAAGGGGTATCTATATTCCCAGATCCTGGGTCATTACTTTCGCAAAGCCACAATTTCCAAACTATATAAAAGTTAAGCATTCCCTGCCTTGCTATCCGATTAACCATCACATTGCATAATTGACCACACACCTGAATTAAAACCCGATATCTATGGAGAAAAAGAGATCCGGTAATCCCTGGGGTTGGATCCCCACCCTCTATTTTGCTGAAGGGATCCCGTATATCGCGGTAATGACCATTTCGGTGATCATGTACAAACGGCTGGGGATTTCGAACAGCGATATTGCCTTGTATACAAGTTGGTTATACCTTCCATGGGTGATCAAACCTTTCTGGAGTCCGTTTGTGGACATTCTGAAGACCAAGCGATGGTGGATCCTGGCCATGCAACTACTGATCGGTGCCGGATTGGCAGGTGTAGCATTTTTTATTCCGGTTCCTTTTTTCTTCAGGGCTACCCTGGCAGTTTTCTGGCTGGTAGCTTTCAGCTCTGCCACCCATGATATTGCTGCCGATGGTTTTTACATGCTGGCGCTTGATTCGCACAACCAGGCATTGTATGTAGGCATCAGGAGTACCTTTTACCGAATTGCCTCCATCATGGGACAGGGAGTGTTGATTATTGCGGCCGGATTCCTGGAATCCCACACCGGGTTGCAGCCCCTTTTCGTGGAGGTGGAAGCCGGCCCGGGTAAAGCTACGGAATGGGTCCGGGACGAGCACATTTCTTTCAAGGAAAACAGTGGAAGCGAGGATCTGTTTTTCTATTCCTATCCTCAGAAGGTACAGCTGGGTACCGGCGTCATTCCCGCTGACAGTGCAGCCCGGATCAAAACCTTTGCCCTTGAACAGAACAGGCTGAACGGCTTTGTGAAACCACAGGTTAGTGAACCGTTACAACAGGGAAAGCAAACGGGTTCCTGGTGGGCCCGGCAGATTTCCGATCCTTTTGGAGCATGGATCCGGCTTCATTTCGGAGAAAAACGGGAAATCATTCACAAAGGATCAGTGGCCGGAAATACCACCCTTGTAGAAATCAGGCTTAACAGGCAACCGGCACCCGGAGAATCGCACATACTGGTGATGCATCTCGACAAGGGAGATAAAAGTATCTCTGTGACAGGTGCTGACCGTTTCGAATTCACACAGGAGAACTGGGATAAACCCGCATGGGTTACCTTTCAGGCCGATCCGAAACTGGATAAAGCCACGTCCGCTTCTTTCAAAGGCACTTCAGGCAATATCCCCATGGCCTGGTCAATTACCTTCTTTATCATGGCCGGAATGTTTGTCGCATTTTTCCTGTACCACCGGTTTGCCCTTCCCCATCCGGCTGCGGACAAACCTGCGGCCGAAGCCACTGCACGGAATATTACCAGGGAATTCACCACTGCTTTCGCCACCTTCTTCCGCAAGAAACAGGTGGCAGCCGGCATATTCTTTATGCTCACCTACCGTTTTGCCGAAGCCCAGCTACTGAAACTCGTCACCCCTTTCCTGCTCGACACCAAAGACCTGGGAGGCCTGGGACTGACAACCGGTGAAGTAGGACTGGTCTACGGGACTGTAGGGATTCTGAGCCTGACCGCAGGGGGTATCATCGGTGGCGTGGTGGCTGCCAGAGGTGGTCTTAAAAAATGGCTCTGGCCAATGGCCCTCAGTATGATCCTTACCTGTGTCACTTTCCTCTACCTGGCTTACGCTACTCCTGATAACCTGCTGGTGATTAATTTCTGCGTCGGACTTGAACAGTTTGGTTACGGATTCGGATTTACAGCCTATATGCTTTACCTGATCCACTACGCAGAAGGAGAATTCAAAACTTCACACTATGCCATCTGCACCGCCTTCATGGCACTGGGAATGATGATCCCGGGGATGTTCGCCGGATGGCTCCAGGAACAACTGGGATACCGCCACTTCTTCCTCTGGGTTATGATTTGCAGCATCATCCCGTTAATTGCCACTTCCCTCCTGAAAATTGATCCCGAATTCGGAAAAAAAACCGCGAATCGTTAACATTAGATACAAATCATGAATGAACCAAAAGGTGATGAAATTGTTTAAATTGAAATATGTATAAATTCGCCGCAAAAATAATTTCATCATAATGGTTCTATTCAGAAATCTCATCCTGGTAGCCGCTTTTATAGCCACAACGTCCCTTACCGCTCAGGAAACCTACAAAGAAGTCAAACCTGAAGAAAAGAACCTTGTGTATGAGGGCAGGGAATTTTATACGGTAAAGCATTTTGGGGAAAAGCCAAAAGGGAAAAGGCCCAAAAATATAATCCTGATGATAGGTGACGGGATGGGTGTTGACCAGGTGTTTGCCGGGATCACTGCCAATGGGGGAAAACTCTTTCTCGACAATTTCAAATCTATTGGTTTTGCCAAAACGCAATCGGCCGACAAATACATCACCGATTCGGCTGCAGGCGGAACAGCCATTGCCACGGGTGTTCGTACCTACAATGGAGCAATCGGGGTGGACACCAACCATAAACCGTTGAGAACCATCCTGGAAGAAGCCGAGGACGGGAAGCTGGCCACAGGCCTTGTTTCCACTTCAGCCATTACCCATGCAACACCTGCTGCCTTCATTGCCCATGTGGGACGGAGGAGCAGCTATGAAGCCATCGCCGCGGATTTTCTCAAAACCGATATCGACGTTTTCATTGGTGGCGGATATAAACATTTCACTGTCAGGGAAGACGGACGCAACCTTGTGGAGGAACTAAAGGAGAACGGTTATCAGGTTTTGCAGGACATTCAGGAAATTGCCCGGGTAAAAAGCGGCAAGCTGGCAGGACTGACAGCTCCCGAACACAACGGCCGGATGGACAAAAGAGGCAATATGCTGCCTGTGGCTACCGAAACAGCGATTCAGATCTTAAGCAACAACAAAAAAGGATTCTTTCTGATGGTTGAAGGTTCTCAGATCGATTGGGGAGGACATGCAAAAAACACGGTTTACGTGGTGGAAGATATGCTCGATTTTGACAGGGCCATCGGGAAAGCGCTGGAATTTGCCTCGCGAAACAGGGAGACCCTGGTGATCGTCACTGCCGACCATGAAACCGGTGGGATGAGCATCACCGACGGAAACCTTTATACCGGAATGGTGAAGGGAGGCTTTACCACCACCGGTCATACGGCCGTGATGGTTCCGGTATTCGCATTTGGCCCCGGCGCACAGGAGTTTACCGGCATCATGGAGAATACCGACCTCCACAAAAAAATGAAAAAACTGCTGCTGAAAAAATAACAGCCTTACCACAGTTGCAGGTCCCGAACCTGTGCTGATTTCAGGGGAAGTCCTTTCCCCGCTTTGACTTTCATCGCAAAGTCAGTGATCGTGCAATTAATCCATAATACCATGAAGGGTAGATGGTCGCTCAGATATTGGGGATTTAAACAATACGTAGTTTTCTGGAATTGGATCTATCACCGGAAAATCGTCGTTCAGGGATTGGAGCATATTCCTGCCGGTAAACCGGTTATATATGCACCCAACCATCAGAATGCACTCAGTGATGCACTTGCGGTCGTGTGTCACGTACCTCATCAACCGGTATGGCTTTCCAGGGCTGATATCTTCAAATCGCCGCTTACCCGCCCTTTGCTGAAACTTTTCAAAATTATCCCGGTTTACCGGATCCGTGATGGCAGGGAAAATCTGGGGGCCAATGACGAAACTTTCTCGACTTCCGTGGAGGTTCTGAAAAATAACCATGCCCTGGCTTTGTTCCCCGAAGCAGCCCACTCAGGAAAAAGAAGCATGCTGGCACATAAAAAGGCCATACCCCGGATCGTTTTTCTGGCTGAGGAGAGTTGTGATTTCAATATGGATATCCATATAGTTCCGGTGGGAATTTATTACGACCAATACACCAACTTCGGACGCCGGCTGATGATTTCTTTCGGCAAACCACTCAAAGCCCTCGACTACAAGGAGAGATACCTTGAAAACCCGCATAATGCCATCATGTCGCTGAAGGAGGATCTCTTCCAGGCCATGCTGCCCCTGGTCCTTCATTTTAAAACGCGCGACAACTACCCGGGATTTGAAGCAATCAGGGAAATTGCAGGAAGTGGTTACCTCCTCGAAAAGAATCTGCGGGATACCATGCCCAACAGATTATCCACTGATCAGCTTCTGCTGGAGAAATTGCACGAACTGGAAAACCGTGATCCACAGGCCGCAGAAAACCTGGCAGCCAAAGCGCTGAAGCTGATCAACCGGCTGAAATCGCTGGGATTGAGGAACTGGCTTATCACCCCCAAAGAGGAAAATTTCATCTCAGTTTTGGGAAGTTCACTCCTCCTGCTCGTGTCGTTCCCCCTGTTCCTGTTTGGTTTTATTTTCAACGTCATCCCTTTTGCCGGAATAGACCGACTCGTCAGGAAGAAGGCAAAAGATCCGGTGTGGATTAGTACGTTCACTTTCTCCCTGGGAATGTTTATTTTTCCGCTTTTCTATCTTGCTGAAACCTTTCTGATGGCTCCCCTGCTGCCCGGATGGATTCTCAAATTGTTGTTTCTGATCACCTTACCCCTGGCCGGGAAATTTGCTTTTTCCTGGATCATCACATTTCTCAAAACACGGGGAAGATGGCGATGGGTTCGCATCAAAAAACAAAATCCGGAATTGTATCGTGAAATTTCACGGGAAAAGGCAGAAATTCTGACAGCGGTGACAGGTTAGTTGCGCTGGCCAACAATCCGGAATGAAATTACCGTTTCCCTGCGACTCTCTTTTTCGGGGTGGTATTCCGCGACTTCTTTTTTCCGTCAGGCCGTTTCTTCTTTTCATGAAAGGCGCCTTTAAAGGTGGGATCATCCTCTTTCCTTTGCCGGTCGACTTCCCTTTTTTGCTTCTGCCGCTCTTCGAAAGTGGTTTCGGCTACCGGTACTCCCGATGGAATTTCCGCAACCGGGATCTCCATGCGGATCATTTTTTCGATATGTTTCAGGTGCCAGATCTCGTCGGGGGTAACCATTGTTATGGCAGTTCCCAGGTTTCCGGCCCTTGCCGTGCGCCCGATACGGTGGATATAATCCTCATAATGAGGTGGAATGTCGAAATTAATCACATGGGAAACCAGGGTGGCATCCAGACCGCGGGCCGACAGGTCGGTGGTGATCAGGATTCTCACCTCCCCCTCCTTGAAAGCTTTGATGGCATTCAGACGGGTCGACTGGCCCTTGTCGCTGTGCATGATCCGCTTTTCTCCATCCGTCTTCCGCTTAATGACCTTATAGACCGCGTCAGCAGAGGCTTTTGTCTTGACAAAAAGAATCACCCGGTTAAAGTCCGCCCCATCTTCCAGCAAATGACGGATCAGGGTCAGCTTGGTCTGGAAATTGGGAACCCTGTATACCATCTGTTTCACCTGGTCAACAGGAGTAGCGGAAGGGGCTACCTCCACTCTTTCAAAATGGTCGAGGAATTCTTCGGCCATCTTCTCCACTTTTTCCGGCAAAGTAGCGCTGAAAAGCAAATTCTGCCTGCGGGAAGGAATGATTTCGAAGAGCTGCCTCAACTGGGGCATGAAACCCATGTCGAGCATCCGGTCGGCTTCATCGATCACGAGGTATTTCACCTTCCGGAAGGAGAGTGCGTTGGCCTGGTACAAATCCCACAACCGGCCTGGCGTGGCTACCACAATATCGGTACCGGGTTCCAGAAGGGCCGCATGGCGGGTCCACCCCACCCCTCCGTATACCGACACATGCCTGAGGTCTGAGAAAGTGGTCAGCTCGGCAATATCTTCCCCCACCTGAACCGACAATTCACGGGTGGGCACCAGCACGATACAGCGGGGCTCCGTCCCTTCTGCCTTCACCAGCCGGGTGAGCAAAGGCAACAGGTAGGCTGCCGTCTTCCCGGTTCCCGTCTGGGCAATCCCCACGACATTCACACCGGAATTGATTACCGGAATGGCCTGCTCCTGCACGGGAGTCGGCTCCAGGAAGCCTATCTCCTCCAGGGACTTCAATAACGACCTGGCTATTTTGAGCTCCTCAAAACTTTTTCCCATGCCGCAAAGATACAAATCATTCCGGGGCAATTATCGCCTTACCACCTGCAGAATCACCGGAACGGGAAACAGGCTTTTGAGGCCTATGTCGATTCCATCTCCGACTACCTTACCAAAGACTAAAAGATTCCGGATTTTAGATTAAACGACTTTAAACTTTTGCCTTTATCCTTATGCCTTTATCTTGTATTGGTTTCCCGGGAGTGCCGTGACCACCCCTTTGAATTCCAGTTCCAGCAACAGGGAAGAGAGTTTCCTGACCGGCATTTCCAGTTCCCTGGCCAGATTGTCGATATCAATTTTCTCTTCCTTCTTCAACTGATCGACCACATTTTGCTGATCGCCGGTGAGTTCAACAAAAAGCTGCTGCTGGACCGGCACCCCCTTGTTGCGGGGATCTTCCCAGCCGAGCACATATTCAAGATCAGCCGCGTTTTCGATCAATGCGGCGATATTTTTTTTAATCAACTGGTTGCACCCCCTGGAATAGATATCGCCAGCCCTGCCGGGAAATGCACACACATCCCGGTCGTAGGAAGCGCCAATGTCGGCGGTAATCAGGGCACCCCCCTTTTCTCCCGATTCCACCACAACAACGGCATCACTTAATCCGGCGATCAGCCGGTTCCTCCGGATAAAATTGGGAGGATCAATTTTGGTTTTACTGGGGAAGTCACTCATCAGGCCCCCTTTCTCCAGCATGGCTTTGGCAGTGCGGACATGTTCCGAGGGATAAAGCTTGTCAAGTCCGTGTCCCAGCACGCCGACGGTAGGCAGGTTGTATTTCAGTGACGACTTGTGAGCCTGGATGTCAATTCCGTATGCCAGTCCGCTTACAACAAGCAGGTCATATCCCCTCGCAGAAAGTTCCTTCAGCAGTTCATCGCACATCTGGCGGCCATAATCAGTGGCATTCCGGGTTCCCACGATGCTGATCACCCTGGCGGCGTCCAGATTGGCCGTTCCCTTGTAATAGAAGAGAACCGGGGCATCGGGGCAATTCCGGAACCTGCGCGGAAAATTGTCGTCAAGGTAAAAAATAGCGCTGATCCCGTTCTTTTCAATATACTGCAACTCTTCGGCTGCCCGCGACAGGATACCTGACTCCCTGATCCGGTGCGCATTTACCTCACCGATGCCGGGAATCTTCACCAGTTTGTGGACCGGTTCACGGAAAATTCCCTCCACACTTCCTACATAAGCCACCAGATTACGGGCCAGCACCCCGCCAATCCCGGGTACCATCGAAAGGGCGACCCGGTACAGTAACGAATCATCCTTCATAAAAGGGGGTTTGTAATTGTTGTCTATTTTTTAATCATCCCGTTGAGTATCTCTTCAAGTTGTTCCCTTTCCCGGCCCGACAATGCGGCAAGGCTTACCGGCGGATACTCCGCCACCCCTTTCCTGGTCCTCACTACCAGAATCAGGTCCTTCACAAGGCCAAAGACCGCATTCTCAAACCTGTAACTCTGCAACAAATCTACGGGAAATTCAATAGTTTGGTAATCTTTCCGGCCATATTTCACCGCCTGGTAAAACCTGAGTATCACCTTTTTCTCTGCTGCCGTGAACCAGATATACTGAAAATCAGCATACTGAAATACCAGAAACCAAATGACGACAATTCCACCGGAAATCAGTGCAAAGAGGTCCAGTCCTATAAGAATAAAAACCAGGGCCGCCAGAGCCAATAACCCTACTCCCAAATAAAACAGGGTTTTAATGCGCCTGATTCGCTTTGAATTCTCTATTATCATCCGGTGATTTTTTAAATATCCGCAGCCGGAAAAAGTGTTGAAATTGTTCCAGCTAAAAAGTTTGTAACTTAGCGCAATTTACGATGGATGCATGGAAAATTCAAAGAAGAGTGAAATTATTTTTACCCGTCACTTGTCAGACGATCTGTTGCCGTTCATGGAGTCATACAGAAACGGAAAGCTGTTTCTGGCCACTGAAACCACAGTAAATGAACTTTGGATCCGCAAATCTTCCGTCCTGAAGGATTTGCCAGCAGTGATCCTTCCTGCCGGTGAAGCACACAAACAACTGGATTCAGTGGCTGCAATCTGGAAATTTTTATCGGATAACGGAGCCGACCGCCATTCACTGCTGATTAACACCGGCGGAGGGATGCTTACCGATCTTGCCGGTTTTGCTGCTTCCACTTTCAAGCGGGGAATAGGCTTCGTCAACATTCCGACCACCCTCCTGTCGCAGGTCGATGCTTCGGTAGGCGGAAAAACAGGGTTCAATTTCAACGGGTTGAAAAATGAGATCGGTACGTTTTGTAATCCACGGGCCGTGCTGATCCATACACCTTTTCTGGAAACCCTCGACCGGGAAAATATGCTCTCCGGATTTGCTGAAATGATCAAACATGGATTGATCCACGACCGGGCGCATCTGGACGAACTGGAAGCGTACAATATCAACAGACCCGATCTGTATGCACTTGCCGGAATGATCCGCCACTCCGTGGACATCAAAAAACATTTTGTGGACAACGATCCGCATGAAAAGAGTATCCGCAAAGCCCTCAATTTCGGGCATACCACGGGCCATGCCATTGAGAGCCTGGCTATGGACCAGAGAAGACCTGTGCTGCATGGTTACGCCGTAGCATGGGGAATGGTGGCGGAACTCTTCCTCTCCACCCTGAAATGTGGTTTCCCGGATAATGAAATGGTGCGGATCGCCACATGGATAAAGAACTTATACGGAGATTTTCCCATTGGCCGGTCTGATTTTCAAAAAATGGAAGAGTTGATGAAACACGACAAAAAGAACGAAGACAGCCGGATCAATTTTACCCTCCTGTCAGGTACCGGTCATTTCGTGATCAACCAATACTGTGAAAGTCTGGCTATTTCCGAAGCGCTGGAATTTCTTAATCAACTCTAAAACCATTTAAATGGCAAACCGCGGCAACGCCCTCAGTCTGAAAGCACCCTTCGGGCCAATTACCGGTAAGGTTGCACTCCCGGCGTCAAAAAGCATCAGCAACCGCCTTTTGATTATCAATGCACTGGCATACAGTCCGTTTAAGATCAACAACCTGAGTGACAGCGATGACACCCGGATCATGGATTCCATCCTGAAATCAAATGATTCCCGTTTTAATGTGGGGCATGCCGGAACAGCCATGCGTTTTCTTACGGCTTTTCTGGCCAGGACTGCCGGGATCTGGGAAATTACAGGATCTGAAAGGATGCAGCAACGCCCTGTTGCCATTCTTGTGGATGCCTTACGGAAACTGGGTGCCCGTATCGAATATACCGGCAATGAGGGATTCCCTCCCCTGAAAATTTACGGATCCCACCTCATGGGTGGAGTCCTGGAAATGGATGGCAGCGTTTCCAGCCAGTACATTACCGCCCTGCTGATGATCGCTCCCACCCTGGAAGGTGGGTTGACACTCCGCCTGAAAAACAAAATCACCTCAAGGAGCTATATCACGTTGACGCTCAAATTACTGGAACAGGCAGGCATCCGTTCCTTCATGAAAAACAACGAGATCAGGATCCCCGGACAACCCTTCCTCCCCACTGAATACAGCGTGGAATCTGACTGGTCGGCCGCCTCATACTGGTATGAAATCCTGGCTTTATCAGGTTCCGGGGAAATAGAACTCGAAAACCTCAGGCTGTCGGGATTGCAGGGGGATGAAGCCATAGCCCGGTGGTTTGAGCCATTCGGCATTGTGACCATAAGCACAGAAAGGGGGATTGTCATCTCCCGGAATCAGGAGTTACGGCCTTCCCGGCTTTTCCTCAGCTTCCATGAAAATCCCGATGTAGGCCAGACCATGGCAGCCCTTTGTGTGGCGCTGGAAATTCCCTTTCACTTTACGGGACTGGAGACTCTCAGGATCAAAGAAACCGACAGGATCGCAGCTCTCCAGCATGAGCTGGCCAAATTCGGGGCGGAGATTTCCACCCCTGCTCCCGGTGAGCTGAAATGGGATGGGAAAATAAATCCATCGTCGACAAACCCGGTCCCGGTTATTGAGACCTACGACGACCACCGCATGGCAATGGCTTTTGCACCAATGGCGCTGACCGGCAAGCCCGTTGTAATCCGCAATCATGGTGTAGTTACCAAATCATACCCCCGTTTCTGGGAAGATTTGAGTGCTGTGGGGTTTTTACTTAATTCAGATGAGCAAAATCCGGGATAGCCTCACAGTTTGATAAAGATCTTCTTCCGGTAGAGAATCACAGCAGGAATAAAAAGAATCGCGATGTACATCAGCGCATAGAGCAGACTTGCAAATTTCGGTGCGGTCCCGATGCCGGTAAAGAAATCCATGAAGTGCGACTGGAAGGAAGCCCCGCCAATCTTAACTCCATAAAAGAAATATCCGATTAATCCGGCCAGCACATATACCGTGATGGCATTGGATCCGAAAATTACCCATGGTTTTGCGTACTTCCCGTAACTGAGATGGTCGACAAGGAACATGCTGGCAGCCCATGTCATAGAGGCCAGACCGGAAGTGGCCAACACAAAGGAACTGGTCCACAATGCCTTGTTAAGCGGGAAATGCCAACTCCAGACCACACCCAGGGTTGCAACCGCAAACCCGGAGGTAAAAAGGAGGATGATTTTCTGCTCCATGGTTTTGGACCCCAGAACCAGCTTTCCGGCAAGCATACCGGTAATGCCGGAAGCAACGGCGGGCAGGGTACTGAATACGCCTTCAGGGTCCCAGGTTTTCTGCCACATGGTTCCCGGCAAAAGCCATGAATCGATCCATGCCGCCAGATTGGCCCCGGGTTCCAGCATAGGTTTGTCATACCCGGGTGTGGAAATAACCATCATGGCAATCCAGTAAAAAAGTAATAAAAAGGCGGCGATAAAGGCTTGTGTATTCCAGCGGGTATAGAGATAGATAATTCCACATGCCAGGAATACGATGGCTATCCGCTGTAAAACACCAGCAACCCTCAGGCCTGCAAAATCAAATTCAGGATAGAGATTCAGGAATATTCCCACCGCAAAAATCTTGACCGCACGCCAGACAATTTTCCTTACCATTTCTCTTTTGGGTAACCCGGCATCCATCCTTTTGGAATAAGCCAGCGCGATGGAAACCCCGACTATAAAAATAAAAAACGGGAAGATCAGGTCAGTGGGAGTAATCCCGTTCCATGGTTTGTGAAGCAAGGGTGCATAAACATGGCTCCAGCTTCCCGGGTTGTTTACCAGGATCATGGATGCAATGGTAAATCCCCGGAAAGCATCCAATGAAATCAACCGCTGATTTGTTTTCATAAAGTTCCAAAATTTGAAAGGTGAACCGAAACTATGAATTATCTTTATAGACGAAATAAATAGCCAAACTAACTAATTTTCAGCTATGAAAAAAATAACATCCCTTCTTTTTGGAGGTCTGTGCCTGATTTTATGGTCAGGATGCGGACGGGAGGAATACCCTGCCGGCCACGAATTGGTGGTAAGCTGGAAAGTAATCAGCAACACGTTTGCGGACCAGCCCGGGGTAAAAGCACAGTTTACGCTGGAAAACAAAAGTAAATTTACGTTCAGTGAGTCCAACTGGGCATTGTTTTACAACCAGACACCCCGTGAGGTCCGGAAGACGGAAGGAAATGTTCGGATTATCCGGATCAGCGGAGACTGGTATAAAATGGTTCCTGACACTGGTTTTGTCCTGAAACCCGGGGAAAAGGCAGAAATCGTATACGAAGCGGACTTCTGGCTGATCAAGGAGTCGGATGCCCCGCTGGGTCCCTACTTTGTCTTTTACGGAAAGGAGGGGGATGAAAAAGCCATCGTAGCGGCCTCTGATTACACCATTGAACCTTTTACGGAACCGGAGCAGATCAACCGTCACCGGAATGACCTAGAGCCGGTTCCCACCCCGGAGTGGCAGTACGGGCAAAACCTGAAAATGTCGGATGTTCCTGCCGGAGAGCTTCCGGTTGTGATTCCCACTCCGGTATCGGCAAAAGTTACCGGTGAAACCATCACTTTTGAAAGTGCCCCAAAGATATTGTTTGAAAAAGGGTTGGAACAGGAGGCAGGATATGTGGCAGCCCTTACCGGGAAGATTGCAGGAACAGGAATAACGCCAACGGAAGCCACTGAACCTGAAGAACAAAGCATCTATCTCGGGATTCGTCCCCTGACAGTAAATGGAACTTCCCGCGAAGCCTACCGGTTGGAAGTCAGGAAGAATCAGTCGATTGTCATTACAGGAAGTGATCCTTCCGGCGTTTTCTACGGAATTCAGAGTCTTCTGGCACTCGCTCCGCCGGAAATCCATTCCGGAAGTCAGTCAGCTCCGGTTTTTCCGGTCATGGTAATCGAAGATGCCCCCCGGTTCCAATACCGGGGTCTGCACATTGATGTAGCCCGGAATTTCCAGAATAAGGAAACCCTGAAAAAAATGATCAGCATCATGGCCTTCTACAAGCTGAACACCCTGCAGCTTTATCTCTCTGAAGACGAGGCGTGGAGACTTGCCATCGAAGGCCTCCCGGAACTGACGGAGGTCGCCTCGCGCAGGGGGCATACCACCAAGGGGGGCATTGACATGCTTCATCCCTCCTATGGATCAGGGCCTTTCCCCGATGCAGAAGGATCAACAGGCAGCGGATTCTATTCCCGCGATGAGTTCAAGGAGATCCTCCGGTATGCCCACCAGCACCATGTCCGCATCCTCCCGACCATCAACTTCCCCGGGCATTCCAGGGCTGCTATCCGCGCCATGGAAGCAAGGTATCAGAAATTTATGAAGGAAGGCAATGGGGAAAAAGCAGAAGAGTTCAGGCTGATAGATCCCGAAGACCAGTCGAAATACAATTCGGCACAGAATTATGACGACAATGTTGTTTGCGTAGCCCGGGAATCGGTATATAAATTTTATTCCACCGTTGTCGGTGATATTGCAGAAATGTATGCCGAAGCCGGGGTTCCCCTGGAAATTTTCCATACCGGGGGCGACGAAGTTCCTGAAGGGGTATGGACGGCTTCTCCCCTGTGCAGCAAATTGATGGAGACCATGCCGGAGATCGGTGACCCTAAAAATCTGCAGAGTTATTTTCTGAAACGCGCCAGGGAAATTCTGGCAGCCAAAAATCTCAAAGCGGGGGGATGGGAAGAGGTCGCCCTGCTGAAGAATGCAGAAGGGAAGTATATCCCCAATCCCGCGTTTGCCGGCGGGGAGGTGATCCCGTGGGCGTGGAACAACCTGGGAGAGTGGGCCAACCTCTCCTATCGGCTTGCCAATGCAGGCTACCCCGTGGTGATGTGCGATGTTTCCAACTTTTATTTTGACTTTGCCTACAGCAAGGATCCGAAGGAGCCGGGACTTTACTGGGGAGGGTTCTGCGATGTCCGCAATGCCTGGCAGTTTGCCCCTTATAACTCATTTGTCACCAACCTGAGAAGCAGCATGGGCAGGGAGATCAATCCCGACACGGAATATGCCGGATTGGAAAGGCTGAAACCGGAAGCCCGTAAAAATATCACCGGATTGCAGGCGCAGTTGTGGGCTGAAACCATCAGAGGTCCCCAAATGCTGGAATACCTGGCACTGCCCAAGCTGATTGGTTTGGCGGAAACGGCGTGGGGCAAAGCACGTCCCTGGGAGGGTGAAACCAATTCTGCCCGTCGCAAACAGCTGATGGACGAAGGGTGGAACCAGTTTGCCAATGTGCTGGGCAAGCGTGAACTGCCCCGCCTCAGCACGCTTTATGGCGGTTTCATCTACAGGATTCCTCCTCCGGGAGCCCTCCTGCAGGAAGGTATGTTCCATGCCAATGTCGGATTTCCCGGATTGAAGATCCGCTACACCACCGATGGGAGCGAACCGTCGGCCCAGTCAACCCTGTATGACGGACCGGTAAAGGTCAGTGGGGAAATAAGGATGAAAGCTTTCGATGCGGCAGGAAAAGGCAGCCGCACCGTCGTGGTGAAATAGCCATTTACCCGATAGTCAGGGACTGATGTCGTGGTGAAAGCCTCCTGGCCGCGCTTTCAGGGTTCCCTTTTCAGTGCAAAAAACTCTTTCATGAGTGCTGCACATTCCTCACGGAGTATGTCACCGACGATCTTCGTTTTAGGATGAAGGGCTTCGGGCGCGTATTTCCGGTATCCCCGTTTTTCATCGGGAGCTCCATACACAATTTTCCCGACCTGTGCCCATGCCAGAGCTCCGGCACACATTACGCAGGGTTCCACGGTGACATACACCGTACACTGGTTGAGGTATTTCCCACCCAGAGAATTGGCTGCCGCCGTAATCGCCTGCATTTCAGCATGGGCCGTCACATCGGTAAGCATCTCGGTCAGGTTATGGGCCCGGGCAATGATTTTCCCGGCACACACCACTACCGCACCGATGGGGATTTCACCTTTCTCAAAAGCGACTCTTGCTTCAGCAAGGGCCTTTTTCATAAAATATTCATCACCTGTTACAGCTTCCACACTTTCCTGAATTTCATTTTTAACCTTCTCTGAATGACGGCTTAAAAATGGTAAAAATTGGCTATTTTCGCAACCTGTCAAAACAATAGAAATTTATGTACCGGACAAATACATGTGGTGAATTAAGAGCCGAACATTGCGGAACGTCGGTGACGCTGGCAGGTTGGGTTCAGCGTGTGCGCGACCTTGGGGCAATGACTTTTGTGGATCTTCGCGACCGATATGGTATAACACAGCTGGTAGCTGATGAAAAGAGCGACCCTGCTGTCATGGAACAGGTATCCCGGTTAGGGCGGGAGTTTGTGATCCAGGTGGAAGGTGTGGTCAGGGAACGCAGCAACAAAAACAAGCATATTGCTACAGGTGACGTGGAGGTGGAAATCCAGACCCTCAGGGTCCTAAGTGCATCGGCAGTTCCTCCTTTTACCATCCAGAATGACACCGACGGAGGCGACGACCTGCGGATGAAATACCGCTACCTCGATCTCCGCCGCCCGATGGTGCAGCAGAACCTTTTCCTCCGTGCCCGGATGGCACAGGCCACCCGCAACTACCTGTCGGAAAAAGGATTTATTGAAGTGGAAACTCCGGTAATGATCAAATCCACCCCGGAAGGCGCCCGCGACTTCGTGGTACCGTCGCGCATGAATCCCGGCGAATTTTATGCTTTGCCGCAATCGCCCCAGATTTTCAAACAGCTTCTGATGGTTGCCGGCTTCGACAAATATTTCCAGATCGTGAAGTGCTTCCGCGATGAAGACCTCCGTGCCGACCGACAGCCTGAATTCACCCAGATCGACTGCGAAATGTCGTTTGTCGAACAGGAAGATGTGCTGAATACTTTTGAAGGACTGACCTGTCACCTTCTCCTGGAAACCCTGGGAGTTGCCACGGAAATCTTCCCCCGGATGCCCTATTCTGAGGCCATGAACTTATATGGTTCCGACAAACCCGACATCCGCTTCGGTATGAAACTGGTTGAACTGACTTCCAGTGTGAAAGGCAAAGGATTTCCCGTTTTTGACGGGGCAGAATATATTGGCGGGATCTGTGTCGAAGGATGCGGGGAGTATACGCGCAAACAACTCGATGAACTCACCGAATGGGTCAAACGCCCCCAGATTGGCGCCAAAGGGCTCATCTATTTGAAGATGAATCCCGACGGAACCATCCGGTCCTCGATTGACAAATACTTTAATCCCGAAGAATTGAAGGATTTGGCCTTTCACTTCCGTGCACAGGCCGGAGACCTTATCCTGGTAATTCCCGGGGAAAGGGGAAAAACCCAGACTGCCCTCGGGAACCTGCGTATTGAAATGGGGAACCGGTTGGGGCTCAGGCCTAAAGGCACTTACCAGCCATTGTGGGTTGTCGACTTTCCCCTTCTGGAATGGAACGAAGAGCATTCACGCTGGTCGGCCATGCACCATCCCTTTACCTCCCCAAAACCCGAAGACATCCCGATGCTGGACAGTGACCCCGGAAAGGTGAGGGCCAATGCGTACGACCTGGTAATTAACGGGGTTGAAATAGGCGGTGGATCCGTCCGGATCTTTGATTCCGCACTTCAGGCCAAAATGTTCAAGGTTTTGGGATTTACGCCCGAACAGGCAGAAGCACAGTTCGGTTTTCTGATGAATGCCTTTAAATACGGAGCCCCCCCGCATGCAGGAATTGCCTTCGGCTTCGACAGACTGGTTTCCATGTTTGCCGGACTCGATTCCATCAGGGATGTGATTGCTTTCCCCAAAAACAACTCCGGAAGAGACGTGATGAATGATTCTCCTTCGCCCATTGCAGAGGAACAGCTGAAAGAACTTAACCTTTCAATTACAATTTCCACCAAATAAAAAAAAGGAAGCCTAGGCTTCCTTTTTTTTATTTTGGATGACAGACTACTACAGATTTTCAGTCCTTTTACGGGCGGAATAGTTGATGTGCAAAGCCGAAGCCCTGCGTAACTCCTGTTTGATATCCTGTACAATGTTCATTTTGGTAAACTCATCGATCTTCAATGAAGTGACCATCATCGGAACTTCCGATTCATCCCTGGCCTGACGTTCCACCACGATGTAATCGACAATGTCGTTCACCTCAGCAAACTGATCGTTCAGCTGAACGCGCGGCTCATTCCCGAACACACCCTGGTACTGAGCGTGGGGAACACCCACATAGATATAACTCACCAGCGATTTTTTCTCGAGTTTGGTAAGTTCGGTTGCGTGGGGCAAAGTCTGTCTTACCATCAGGGTAACTTCCCTCATAGTGGTTGTCACCATGAAAAAGAAGAGGAGCATGAACACAATGTCGGGAAGTGACGCCGTTGAAATCGGGGGAGTCTCTTTTTTACCTTGTTTTCCAAATTTCCTCATATCAATTACCTCCTACTCTTTTAGGTTCAGCTTCTGAAATACGTTGCGGGTAAATTTCACGGACAGCATCCTGTTCCTCTTTGGTAAGCTGATCAAAATGTTTGTTAAATTTAGACAATGCAGTTTCTTCCCTGAGCTCGTTGATTGCCCCGACCAGTTCGTTCTGTACGGCCAGGTATGTTCCATATTGGGTTCCCAGGTCGTTCTGCAGGGAAATCACTCCCTTTGATATATCTACCGGGCCAAAAAATTCCACTTCTTTGGTTTCTTTTTCCGGCAGATCGTCCGAATTGTTGGGATTGGCCATGAACTCCTTGGCCTTCTCGCGGATTTCGCCTAATTGCATCCACTCACCTTCGACCAGAATGTTATTGTCCTTGTTCACAAGTACAATAAACACATTCCTTTCCTTAATAGGGGGGGTGTCTTTATTTTCCTGATCAGGGGCCAAAGGTGGTAATTTTCTTTCCAATCCGCTATCTACGTCCATGGTTGTGGTAACCATGAAGAAGATCAGCAGAAGGAAGGCAATATCTGCTAATGATGCAGATGGTATTTCTGGTGTTTTCTTTGGCATAATTTCGAATTTAACGTATAAAAAACTAACCAGCTTCTACTTTTTCAGCAGCTTCATGGCAGGCCCCAGAATAAGGGACAACACAGCGATTCCAAGAAGGAAATATGTAGTTATCAAGCCAGTATCTACCCATTTTGAAACACTGGGGGTAAGCGTACCGCTGTCGATAAACTTCTGGACTCCGGGGAACTTGGGCAATTCACTGGTTGAGAGCAAATAAGCTAAAACCACCACCACAAGCATAAAGCCCACTGCACCCAATACTGCTTTTGCCGATTTGAAATCTGTCACCATCTGGTAGAGGGCAAACAGAATGGCAGCACCGGCAGCCACAAAAAAGAGCACATAGGCCCATGTGAGGTTATAGTCGATCCAGGTATTCATTTTTGGATCTGTCGTCACGCTGCTCAGGTTAGTCATCAGAGAGATCAATAGGATGACTGTAATGACAATGACGACCACCATAACGATTAAAGATATGCGACCGAATTTCTTCATGTTTGGTTACTTTTTGAGGTTGTGCTTAACTACCATGTCGATCAGAGCGATGGAGGAATCTTCCATGTCACCCACGATTGATTCGATTTTGTTTGCCAGGTAGTTGTAGAAAATCTGGAGGATAATTGCCACAATCAGACCACCTACGGTGGTGATCAAAGCCACTTTAATACCGGCTGCTACGAGTGTGGGGCTGATGTCTCCGGCAACTTCAATGGCGTCGAAGGCTTGGATCATCCCGATAACCGTTCCAAGGAACCCGAGCATAGGAGCCAATGCGATAAAGAGTGCGATCCAGGTCAGACCCCTTTCCATAAGTCCAGCCTGCACACCACCGTAAGAAACTACAGATTTTTCAACCACATCCACACCTTCATGAGCCCTGTCAAGTCCCTGATAGAAAATGCTGGCTACCGGTCCGCGGGTATTGCGGCAAACTTCCTTGGCTGATTCGATCCCACCGTTATTGAGGGCGTCTTCTACTTTCGAGAGTAATTTTTTGGTGTTTGAGGTTGCCATATTGAGGTAGATTACCCTTTCGATGGCAAAAGCCAAACCTAAAATAAGACAGAGAAGAATGGAGGTCATAAAGCCTGGTCCACCTTCAATAAATTTTTGTTTCAGCGCACTGTGGAGTGACTGTCCTTCTTCAGCCTTTGCAGCAACAGTTTCAACCGGATCTGCGGCTACCACTTCCTGGGCTGCAGCAGTTGAATCCACTGCCTGGGTTGTGGCTGCCGGCTGGTCCTGAGCAACTACAGGTTTTGATGCTACAAAAAGAAGCATTCCGAATACTGCAATCAACGCAAATAGTTTTTTCATAATCGTTTTGAATTTAATTAATAATCTCCTAGATTTTTGTTGTTTAATTTTTGTTTCAAATTTATAATATCGTTGACACTATTCAAAAACAGAAGCCTTTTTTTCTTTAAATTGCCCGTATAATTTCAAAAAATGACAATTTGCCGGTCAGGAATATTAATTAAAAAAATTAAAAAAGAACAATAAAGCGGAGAGAGGGGGATTCGAACCCCCGGTTCCCTTTTGGGGAACACACGCTTTCCAGGCGTGCTAGATCAGCCACTCCTACACCTCTCCAGTATTCCGGCAGCCTTGTTAATTGGGGCGCAAATTACAAAAAAAACAAAAACAATCTTCTCCTACTCGCTAATTTCGCCGCACAAACTTTTATTCAGGTACATTTTAATTTCATCCTTCTTTAAACCCTGTCCCAGTAAAAACATCAGCTTGGTAACGGCGGCTTCGGTGGTCATATCCTTCCCGCTCACAACCCCAGCATTCAGAAGTTCCACACTTGTTTCATACTGCCCCATCTGCACGCTTCCACCCTGGCACTGCGAGACATTAAGGATGATGATATTCTGCCTGATCGCCTTGCGGACAGCGTTCAGCAACCACCTGGAAGTCGGCACATTGCCCGATCCATACGACTCCAGTACCACACCTTTTAAACCGGGTATCTCCAGAATCGACTCAAAGAGTATCCTCCCCATCCCGGGAAACATTTTCAGAATGACCACATGCCCGTCAAAACCAGACTGCACCTTTAAAATTCCCCTGTTCTCGGGATAATGGATCACATCGGCGTTGAACCGGATATCGACGCCCGCCGTAGCCAGTGGCGGATAATTCTCTGACACAAACGCGCTGAAATTTTCAGAATCCCGCTTTACCGCGCGATTGCCCCTGAACAACTTGAAGTCAAAATAGATACACACTTCAGGCACCAGGGCTTGCCCGTTTTTCCGGGCCGCCGCAATTTCAACGGCCGTAATCAGGTTTTCCTTGCCGTCGGTACGAAGCATTCCCACCGGCAACTGTGACCCCGTGAGAATAATGGGCTTGTCGAGGTTCACAAACATATAACTCAGGGCTGAAGCGGTATAGGCCATGGTATCGGTCCCGTGCAAAATCACAAAACCATCATACTGACTGTAGTTGCGCTGTATGGTAAGTGCGATTTTCTCCCAGATTTCAGGAGTTACATTGGATGAATCGATCGGGGGGTTAAAGGTGACCGATTTGATCCGGTATCCAAATTTGTTCAGTTCCGGAACTTCATCCATAATCTGGTCAAACCGTACAGGCGCGAGTGTGCCTGTAACCGGATGCTGCGCCATGCCAATGGTGCCTCCCGTATAAATAATCAGGATGGAAGCTTTTTGCTGAAAAGTCGGAATCATAGGAGCAGATTAAAAGATATCAGAATAAAAGATAACAGACAGGAAGATATTGGACAAAAGGACAACAGACTAAAAGAGGGGACCACAGGAGGACAAACCTCAGATTTTGAAAATTCTCCGGGCATTTGCCGTGGTAACCTCCCCGATGTTCTCCCGCGAGATGCCAAAGATGGAAGCCACCCTGTCAGCCACATGCACCAGGTAACCGGGTTCGTTCCGTTTCCCGCGGTGAGGAACCGGGCTCAGCCAGGGGGCATCGGTTTCCAGCACAACGCGGTCAGTACCGGTGATTTCAAGAACTCCGGCAAGAGAGTTATTCTTAAAGGTGACCACCCCTCCGATTCCGAGGTAAAATCCGGCATCGATGACCTTCCGGGCTTCTTCCGCGTTGCCCGAAAAGCAGTGAAATATCCCGGATAGCGATCCATCCTGCTCCTTTTCGAGGATGGACCACACTTCATGAAACGACTCCCTGACATGAATCACCACTGGAAGTTTCATTGTCCGGGCCAGCCTGAGCTGGTGCCTGAACGCCTCTTCCTGCTGAACGAGAAAAGTTTTATCCCAGTACAGGTCGATCCCGACCTCACCTATCCCGTAAAACTTTTCTTTGGTGAGCCACTCCTCCACGAGATCCAGTTCCCTATTGACATTTTCCCCCACTGATGAAGGATGGAGCCCCATCAGGGGATAGCAAATACCGGGGCAGGCACGGGACAATTTCAGCATCTCTTCTGCCGATCCGCTGTCAATATTGGGCATAATGACCGAACCGACACCGGCCTTCAGTGCCCTGTCCAATACCGCTTCCCGGTCGTCGGAAAAGTCGCCGGTATAAAGATGTGCGTGCGTATCGATCAGCATGTACCGGCGTCAGACAACTCCCTGAGCCAGCATGGCTTCAGCCACTTTGACAAATCCGCCGATATTGGCTCCTTTTACATAATCGACTTTCCCGTCTTTGAGGCCAAAACTGACACAGGTGTGGTGGATGTCCTGCATGATAATCTGAAGCCTCTGGTCAACCTCTTCGCGCGACCAGTTGTAACGCATGCTATTCTGCGTCATCTCAAGTCCCGACACTGCAACCCCTCCCGCATTGACTGCCTTCCCGGGAGCAAAATCGATATGTTCCTTCAGGTACTCCATGGCTTCGGCCGTGCATCCCATATTGGAAGCTTCGGCAACCAGCCAGCACCCGTTTTTCACCAGTTCTTCGGCATCTTCCCTGTTGAGTTCATTCTGGGTGGCACATGGGATGGCAATGTCGCATTTCTCCACCCACGGTTTTCGTCCGGCCACGAATTTTACCCCGAACTCCCTGGCGTAGGGCTCCACAATATCCTGGTTGCTGGATCTGAGTTCCAGCATATATTCAATCTTTTCACCCGAAATTCCGTCAGGATCATATATATAGCCGTCGGGTCCGGAAATGGTAACCACTTTCCCTCCCAGTTCGTTGATTTTGGTGACAGCTCCCCAGGCCACATTTCCAAATCCGGAAACGGCAAAGGTATGGCCGGCAACATCCTTGCTCAGCCTTTTCAGCATATGCCTTACGAAATAGACTGCTCCGAAACCGGTAGCTTCGGGTCGGATAAGACTTCCACCCCAACCAATTCCCTTTCCAGTAAAAACCCCTGTAAATTCATTTTTCAACCGCTTATACTGGCCAAACATATAGCCCACTTCACGGCCACCCACACCAATATCTCCCGCAGGTACATCCGTGTCAGGTCCGATATGGCGGTAAAGCTCATTCATAAACGACTGGCAGAAACGCATAATTTCAGCATCCGACTTTCCTTTCGGACTGAAATCGGAACCCCCTTTACCCCCGCCCATTGGAAGTGTGGTCAGGCTGTTTTTAAAGGTCTGTTCAAATCCCAGAAATTTCAGAATACTTAGCGTCACTGTGGCGTGAAACCGGATTCCTCCCTTGTAGGGACCAATGGCAGAGTTAAATTCGACCCGGTATCCCCGGTTGAGCTGGACTTCTCCCCTGTCGTCAACCCAGGGTACCCTGAACATGATCGTCCGCTCAGGTTCACACATTCTTTCCAGAATTTTGTTCTTCCGGTATTTCGGGTTCTGCATATAAAAATCCCATACTGATTCAGCAACCTCCTGTACTGCCTGATGAAACTCTTTCTCTCCCGGAGTCCTCTGTTTCAGGCTTTCCATGAACTCAATAATCTCAGCTTTCATATTTTTTTGTTTGAATTAACACGACAAATGTAACCAGTAAATTTTGGATTGTGACCCGCTCAAAGCTAAAATCAGATTTTTTATACTACTGTATGTCAATTATATACGTTTTCAAAAAAGATGTTAAATAACACTATCTGACAAAGATCAGGTATTCGGAAGAAAATGGAGCCTCACTTCAGGGTTACGGCATTAAGTTCAAAAAAAAACCTTTCCCGGAAATCCGGGAAAGGCTCTTAAAACTATAAAACTCGCAACGATAACTGTTACATCATGCCGCCCATGCCACCACCCATTCCTGGATTGGGCATTGCCGGTTTGTCTTCCTTGATCTCGACAATTACTGCTTCAGTGGTAAGCAACATTCCCGCGATGGAAGCAGCGTTCTCGAGGGCTACCCTTGATACCTTTGCCGGGTCGATGACCCCGCTCTCAAAAAGGTGCTGGTATTCGCCCAAACGGACATTGTACCCAAAATCACCTTTCCCTTCGCGAACTTTCTGAACAATAACGGCGCCTTCTTTTCCGGCGTTGTTGACGATCTGGCGGAGGGGTTCTTCAATCGCCCTTTTGACGATCTCAATACCGGTCTGCTCATCATCGTTCTCGACTTTAATGCCTTCAAGGGAATCGATGGCACGGATGTAGGCCACGCCTCCACCGGGAACAATTCCTTCTTCAACAGCCGCACGGGTTGCGCTGAGTGCATCGTGCACACGGTCTTTTTTCTCTTTCATCTCCATTTCGGAGGCAGCTCCCACATAAATTACAGCCACACCACCGGCCAGCTTGGCAAGGCGTTCCTGTAATTTCTCACGGTCATAGTCGGAGGTGGTCAGCTCAATCTGTTTCTTGATCATTCCTACTCTTGAGTTGATCATCTTAGAGTCACCATGTCCACCTACAATGGTGGTATTTTCCTTGTCCACGGTAACCCTTTCGGCACGACCCAGCATATCAAGGGTGGTCTGCTCCAGTTTCATTCCTTTTTCCTCGGTAATCACATTGCCACCGGTAAGCACGGCAATATCCTCCAGCATTTCCTTGCGGCGGTCACCAAATCTGGGAGCTTTCACGGCAGCAACCTTCAACGCACCGCGCAAACGGTTCACTACCAAAGTGGCCAGGGCTTCGCCATCGACATCTTCAGCAATGATCAGCAACGGACTTCCGCTCTGCGCAGTCTGCTCCAACACCGGAAGAAGGTCCTTCATCGTGCTGATCTTCTTGTCATGAATCAGAATATAGGGATTCTCCAGATCTGCTGCCATTTTTTCAGCATCTGTCACAAAATAGGGTGAGATGTACCCACGGTCAAACTGCATTCCTTCCACAACATCGACATAGGTGTCGGTTCCCTTTGACTCTTCAATGGTAATCACACCTTCCTTATGGACTTTTTCCATCGCTTCGGCGATCAGCTTACCGATTGTTTCATCGTTGTTGGCAGAAACCTTTGCAACCGATTCAATCTTGGCATAGTCGTCACCTACATTCTGAGCCTGAGATTTCAGGCTTTCCACAACCCTGAGGACAGCTTTGTCGATGCCGCGTTTGAGATCCATCGGATTTGCTCCGGCAGCCACATTCTTCAATCCCACGGAAACAATGGATTGGGCAAGTACGGTAGCGGTGGTGGTTCCATCCCCTGCATCGTCACTGGTTTTGGAAGCCACTTCTTTAACCATTTGGGCTCCCAGGTTTTCATAGGAATCTTCAAGTTCGATCTCCTTGGCCACAGTAACACCGTCCTTGGTAATCTGAGGTGCACCAAATTTCTTCTCAATGACCACATTTCTTCCCTTGGGACCTAAAGTTACTTTTACTGCATCAGCCAGCTTATCCACACCTTTTTTAAGCAGATCTCTTGCTTCGATATTGTTTTTAATCTCTTTTGCCATAATTCTTTACTGTTTTATTCTGTTATTTGATTAATTACTGGATGAAAAGCACGTCGTTCTGCGACATCAGCAAATAGTCCACACCATCAAGGGTCAGTGTAGTACCCGAATATTTGCCGTAATATACGGTATCACCGCTTTTCAGTTCCATAGGCTCATCCTTTTTCGCTTCGCCTACCATTACAACTTTTCCAACCTGCGGTTTTTCTTTCGCTGAATCGGGAATAAAAATTCCACTTGCAGTTTTGGTCTCAGCTTCCTGTGGTAAAACAAGGATTTTACCTGCTAGAATTTTTCCTTTTAATTCTGCCATTTCTTTAAAATTTTATAGTTAGACAATATGTTTCTAAACACGACAATCCCTTTAAGCACATTTTGTGCCAACCAAAAAAAAGGGAATTAAGGTTGACCCAAGTGGACAAATTTACATTTCCGAAGCCATGTTTTTTCCCCAAAAATGCGGTTATATATTGATATACTGACTTTTAAATATACTGACACGGGGTATGACACTCTGACATATTCCTCCCGGGGATGGCCGGCAGGCCTTTCATGCCAGGTTTAAAAAAAGAAAGCCATTCCTTTCAGGAATGGCTTTCTTTGTGAACAACGGCCGGTGGTTCTAATTCGTGGAATCAGCCGGGGTCGCACTGTCTTCAGGCACTGATGTGGGAAAGTTGGGAATCTGACCGGGTTCGGCCACATTCTGAATCTGTTCCTGCACCATGGAACGGTCACCTTCAGTTTCACCGCGGGGAATGAAGGCCGATCCCATCACAGCCAACACCAGCAAAGCTGCTGCCAGCCCCCAGGTAGTTTTTTCCAGAAAGTCGGCGGTCTTACGCACACCGGCAACCTGGGTAGACGACTGAAAATTGCTTGCCAGTCCACCACCCTTGGAGTTCTGGACCAACACAATGAGTACCAGCAAAATGCTGACAATTATAATCAGAACAATGGTTAAAATATACATTTCAGAATCTGTTAATGGTTCACTCTATTTTTTATCTCTTCAATGCGGGTTGCAAAGTAAATACTTTTTTCCGGAAATCTCAAACTTAATTTTTCAAATGCCTGAACAGCTTCTCCGTATTTCTCCTGACTGACCAGTAACTGTGCAAAGGTTTCAGTAATAATGTCGTCGCTGACTGCCACTGCCATTTCGGCAAGGTCGACCTGCGTATCTGAGGGTTCACTGTTTGTCAGGTTTTTGAAACTTCCCCCTCCCGCCAGAAAATTGTCAATCAAACGCTGGTTGTCAGGATTCAGGGGCGTCGCCTCCTCATTTTCCTCCACATCCCCGACCGGATAGTCAGACCCGGGATAAACCGTTTCTGCAGATATGTTGCCTTGTCCTTCCTGAGTGTCTTTCTCCAGAAAATCACGGAGCCATCGCCGGTCAGGTACCCGCAAGGCAACCTGGGGCAAAAGCACCGCAAATTCAGGACTCCCCACATTTTTGAGATTCCTCAGGTAGAGGGCCCATCCGGGATAAAACCAGGAATAGTCCCCGGTCATCCTTTCAACTCCGGGAAGTGTTTCCTCTGTCAGCAGGGAGGGATTCCTGAGGTATTTTATAACTTCAGATCCGGTCATCTACCAATTGGCAATAGTGGCGTTGAAAATATCATCCATGAGCTTCTCCACAATTTCGGGCACAATACTGCTTTCCACATCATTCAGACTCAGCGAACTGGAAAAATCCTCAAAAGCAGAAAATGTACGGTCAAAATCCTGCTCATGATCCTTGTTGTTGGTGTACTTCAGCCTGACAGTGACTGTAAGCCGGTTTTGTGCAGCCAGGTCTTCTTTCTGAATGGCCATGGGACGAACTTCGTAATCGGTGATCTGACCTTCAAAAACCAGATCCCCGTTTTCAGCTTCTTCCTTCAGCGAAGTCTGCCGCATCAGTTTCTCTTTCAGCTTCTCAGTAAAATCGGTACTCAAAGTGGGATTCACCAAACGGGCCCTGTTGGGAAAATAGTAAACGGAATAGGTCTTCACATCCGTCGAGATATTGGCGCCTGTGAAACTGTAAGAGACTTTGCATGAATTCAGCCCGATTCCCAGAAACAGAATGACAGGTATCATGATAGCCCGGAAAAATATTGCCTTACCTTTCATAGATCAGCCGTTAATACTGTATTCTTTTATTTTCCTGTAAAGGGTGCGTTCTGAAATTCCCAGTTCCCTGGCAGCAAACTTCCGCTTCCCGCTGTGCTTCTCAAGCGCCTTTCTGATCATTTCAATTTCTTTCTCTTCCAAAGAAAGTGATTCCTCAACGAATTCCTCTGTGTCGAGGATACTCTCCCTGTCAAAGGGATCAATCTTGATCGGCACCACTGGCTTTTTATCAGTCACCACTTCTATGTCATCGCGGTAGAGCTTGCGAATGATATGGGCATGGTTTTCGGCAACCTCTTCATGATCCCGGTCATGCATGATATCAAGCACCAGTTTTTTCAGGTCATTCATATCCTTCTTCATATCGAAGAGAACCTGGTACAGGATTTCACGTTCACTCGAAAAGGTTTTTTCTCCGGCGGGTTGAACCAGGGCAGGCAGATTGTTCCGGTTTTCTTCCGGAAGGTAACGATGGAGTATTGCCGCAGTAATATCCCTCTGGTGCTCAATGATTGAAATCTGTTCCGTAATATTTTTCAGTTGCCTCACATTCCCCGGCCAGTGATACTCTGACAGCAGAACCCTGGCATCTTCTTCAAGCCTGATGGGGGGCATCCGGTATTTTTCCGCGAAATCGGAAGCGAATTTGCGGAAGAGGAGGTAAATGTCTTGGGGACGGTTTCGCAAAGGATGAATAATGATGGGCACCGTATTCAACCTGTAGAAGAGGTCTTCGCGAAACCTGTTATTCTGAATGGCGAATGGCAGATTGATGTTGGTAGCGGCGATCACCCTGACATTGGTTTTCATCACACGCGAAGAACCCACTTTGATGAATTCACCGGCTTCAAGGACCCTGAGCAGCCTCACCTGGGTTGACAAGGGCAGTTCACCGATCTCATCCAGAAAAATCGTTCCGCCGTCGGCCTCTTCGAAATATCCTTTGCGGTCGGCCAGGGCTCCGGTAAATGCCCCCTTCTCATGCCCGAACAATTCGGAATCGATGGTCCCTTCGGGGATGGCTCCGCAGTTTACCGCGATATATTTTCCATGCTTGCGAACTGAATGCTGATGAATAATCTGCGGAAAAATCTCCTTTCCCGTCCCGCTTTCACCGGTAATCAAAACCGACAGATCGGTAGGCGCAACCTGAATGGCTACTTCAATAGCCCTGTTCAGGTCCGGTGAATTTCCGATTATGCCAAAGCGTTGCTTGATTGCCTGTACATCCATGATTTTCAATGAAAGTTTGCAAATTTACGATTTTTCGGGTGAAAAAACCGATCCGGGATTTAATTAACCTTTTTTTGAAGCCGATGGGCTATATTTGCAGGTTAAAATCATACACCTATGAAATTCATTGCGATCATTCCTGCCCGATACCAATCAACCCGGTTTCCCGGAAAACCACTTGCCATGATCCATGGCAAACCCATGATCCAATGGGTGGTTGAAAAAACAAGCAGGGCAATCGAAGAGGTATGGGTTGCCACCGACCACGAAGAAATTGCGCGGGTAACCACAGATTTTGGCGGGAAGGCGATTCTGACCTCTCCCAACCATCCCAGCGGCACCGACCGTTGCGCAGAAGCTGCCAGGATCCTCTCCGGAACGGTGGATTTCGATGTGGTGATCAACGTACAGGGGGATGAGCCCTTCATCAGGCCGGAACAGATTCTCCAGTTAAAATCATGCTTCATCCCGGAAGTCCAAATTGCAACACTGGCCCGGCAAATCACCAGCCAGGAGGAATTGGTGAATCCCAACAAGCCCAAAGTAGTGACCGGGAAAAACGGCCGGGCACTCTATTTCAGCCGGTCGGTGATTCCCTGGCTGCGTGGTGTGGAACAGGACAAATGGATTTTGGGGCACAACTACCTGGCACATATCGGCATGTACGGTTACAGAAAAGATATCTTACAGGAAATCACACAGTTGGAACCCGGGGTATTGGAAACCGCCGAATCCCTGGAGCAGCTGCGATGGCTTGAAAACGGGTATACCATTCAAGTTGCCTCTACCAGTTGGTCGAGCATGGGAATTGATACTCCGGAAGATCTTCAACAAGCTTTGCAACTTTTTGAGAGTTTTTCCGTCTAAACAAAAAAGGCACTATATTTGTCTTACTTCATGAGAGAAGTTTAGCGATGAAGAGATTTATTACTTTCATATTGTTATTGACAGTCCTCTTTCCCCTGTCGGCACAACCGGTCACCCCGGTTAAGTCTGCCAGCCCGGTGAATGTGGAAGGGTCAGTTTCTGCATTGGAAGTCAAAGTGTTTCCGAATCCGGTGCACCACAAACGCTTCACCGTTGAACTTTTCAACCAGCAAATACAGGAAATCAGAATCAGCAATATTGCAGGGATTCAGGTATATTACAAGAAATTCACTACCCCCGTAACGCGTTACCAGGTTTTGCTCGGAAACATTCCGAACGGCATTTATCTGCTCAAAATCACCTCGCCGGGCAGTTCCAAAACTTTGAAACTGCTGGTAAGCACCAGTCCATAGTAAAATTCATCTGCGTTTCAGTCCGAGCACACCCAACAGTCCCCGGGTTACTTCACGTGCAACTGTACGGGTAACAGAACTTTTCATAATTTTTTCAAAAGTTGAGACCTGTCTGGAAGAACGTGTTGTAGTCCGCCGGGTTCCCGTCTTCTCTTTTGCCCTCCTTTCCTGCTCGTCTGATTCAATCATCCTCTCCAGCAAAATTTCGTGGGCGCTTTCCCGGTCTATCTCCCTGTTGTAATTTTTCACCAGCGCTGATCTATCCACGATTTCACTGATTTCCCTTTCTGTCAGAACATCCATCCGTGAAAAGGGAGGCCGCATAAGCGTATGGACGAGTTGAGTGGGCATCCCCTTCTCATTGAGTGCGGTCACCATGGCCTCGCCTGTTCCCATCCGGGTAATCAGTTCGTTGGCCACGTAAAAGTCCGACAAGGGATAATTCTCAGCGGCGAGTTTGATGGCTTTACGGTCTTTGGCAGTAAAAGCGCGCAGGGCATGCTGGACCTTTAATCCCAGTTGACCGAGCACTTCAGCAGGAATGTCATCGGGAGACTGGGTAACCAGAATGATGCCTACACCCTTCGATCTGATCAGTTTAATGGTAATCTCGAATTGATCAAGCAGGGTTTTGGTGGCATTCCTGAAAATCAGATGGGCCTCATCGAAGAAAATGACAAGTTCAGGCTTTTCCACATCTCCCTTTTCCGGCATTTTCTGAAAGATTTCTGCCAGCAGGCAAAGCATAAATGTGCTGAACATCGCCGTATTGCTCTGGATATCGGTAACTCTCAGGATATTGATCATTCCTCTCCCCTGATCGTCCCTGCGCATCAAATCTTCGATATCAAAGGAGGGCTCTCCGAAAAAACGGGCGGCGCCCTGCTGCTCAAGGCTTGTGACACTCCGCATGATCGTCCCTGCAGAAGTGGATTGAAAGAATCCATAATCCTTCTGAAACTCCTGCTTTCCATCTTCCTGGATATACTTCAGCACTGTTTTCAAATCCTCGATGTCGAGCAGCGGAAGATTTTTATCGTCGCAGTATTTGAAAACCATGCTCAATATCCCGGTCTGGTTCTCATTCAAATCCAGTATCTTTCCAAGGAGGATGGGGCCGAACTCCGAGACTGTGGCTTTCATTTTCACACCCGGCTCATTGGATATGGTCATCAGCTCACAATCAAATCCCTGTGGCTGCCAGTCCATCCCGATAATTCCGGACCGTTTCTCCACAACCGGATTCATACTACCGGGAGCGGCTATTCCGCTGAGGTCACCTTTGACGTCCATAAGCAAAACAGGAACCCCGGCATTTGACAATCCTTCAGCGATCAATTGGAGCGATTTGGTTTTTCCGGTTCCCGTAGCACCGGCAATAAGGCCGTGCCGGTTCATAGTTCTGAGCGGCACTGTAACCTGGCAACCTGTTTCCTGATCGTTATCCAGAATGGCTGATCCGATAAGAATTGATTCACCTTTGAAATTATAGCTTTCCTTTATCGCTTCGATAAATTTCTCCTTCACTTCCATAATGCGGTTTTTTTGTAGTTAGTGACAAAAATAACCATTTAACCCAATTCAAAACCGGTTTTTTTCAATATAAAGTCCCGGTTGCCCCACTTTTTGAGAAATACAACCTCAAAAATTCCATTCAGACAATGGTCAAAAAACAAAGTATGGCAGAGAGTTTCATAATCAGATAATAATATTTATTTTTACAAGTGCATTTTTACGCATGCTATGGGTCAAAAAGAACAGGAGCATTTCATGAAAAGGGCTTCCGAGCTGGCCTTTAAAGCAGTCAGGGAGGGAGCAGGTGGTCCATTCGGAGCAGTTGTTGTAAAAGAAGGGAAGATTGTCGGAGAGGGGTATAACTGTGTCACATCGCATAACGACCCTTCCGCACATGCCGAAATTATGGCCATCAGGGATGCCTGTAAAACCCTGAACTCCTTTCAGCTTACGGGTTGCGACATTTACAGCAGTTGTGAGCCATGTCCGATGTGCCTGGGTGCCATTTACTGGGCACGCCCCGAACGGTTGTTTTACAGTGCCAGCAGGTACGATGCCGCCAAGGCAGGTTTCGACGATGAGTTTATTTATAAGGAGCTTACCCTTCCTGAACAAACCAGGAGGATTCCGGTTATCAGGGTATCTGACCGGAAATCGGTGGAAGTTTTTACTTATTGGAAAAACCGGGAAAATAAAACGGCGTATTAGGATGAACATCTTTTTTTTGTATTTTAGGATACTGAATGAATAAGACGGGTCGCCTTAATGCAATGGCCTGATTAATAGACAATTAAATTTTTAATTTATGGCAAAGAAAATCATTGAAATTGAAGGTATCGGTCCGGTATTCGCTGAAAAGCTGAGTACTGCCGGTGTTTTGACAGTGGAAAACCTGTTGGAAAAAGGAGCATCCCGTGCGGGCCGCAAAGCGATCGCAGAAGAGTCGGGAGTCGATGAGGGCAAAATCCTTAATTGGGTAAATAAAGCGGATCTTTTCAGGATCAAAGGGATCGGACCACAGTTTTCCGAGCTGCTTGAAGCTGCTGGTGTCGATACAGTTAAAGAACTGAGAAACCGCAATGCAGAGAATCTTCATGCGAAACTGGTCGAAGTACAGGCTGAGAAGAAAATTACCCGGGCAGTACCGGCGTTGAAACAGGTGGTCAAATTCATTGACCAGGCTAAAAACCTGCCGCCAGTTGTGACTTATTAACTGAATTTATCAAAAAATAAGGAAGAGGCTGTTCCGGATACCGGAAACAGCCTCTTTTATTTTTACCTTTGCAGCGCTATTTTAAAATGAATAAACTGCAGCAAAATGGAATACAATTTTGGGGAAATAGAACCTAAATGGCAGAAATACTGGGAAGAACACCGCACCTTCAGGAGTGAGGACGATTTTTCGAAACCCAAATACTACATTCTGGATATGTTTCCCTATCCATCAGGAGCAGGCCTGCATGTCGGCCATCCCGAAGGATACACTGCCACCGACATCATAAGCAGGTACAAGCGCATGAAGGGTTTTAACGTGCTTCATCCCATGGGATGGGACGCCTTTGGTCTTCCGGCCGAACAATATGCCATCCAGACAGGTACCCATCCGGCGCTGACCACGAAAAAAAATTGCGACACTTTTCGCCGGCAGATAAAATCGCTCGGTTTGAGTTACGACTGGGATCGTGAAATCAATACCACCGATCCTGGATATTTCAGGTGGACGCAGTGGATTTTCATCCAGTTGTACAATACATGGTATGACACGGAAACTGGTCGTGGGCGTCCGGTCAGTGAGCTACCCGTCCCAATAGAAATCAGAGGGCAGGGCAAAGCAGCTGTAGACAGTTATATTGCCGGGAAAAGACTGGCTTACTACGGCGATGCCCATGTGTGGTGGTGCCAATCCTGCCGGACGGTTTGCGCCAACGAAGAGGTACTTACCGACGGGTCGCATGAAAAATGCGGGAACCAGGTAATCCGGAAGAACCTCAAACAATGGTTGCTGCGAATTCCCCACTATGCAGAGAGACTCCTCAGCGGGCTGGAAACACTCGACTGGCCTGAAGGAGTTAAGGATATGCAACGCAACTGGATCGGCAAATCACAGGGTGCCGAGGTAGATTTTCAGGTTGCGGGCAAAGAATTAAAAATCAGAGTTTATACCACCCGGCCTGATACCCTCTTTGGTGCCACCTATATGGTGGTATCACCCGAACATCCGCTGGTGGAAGAACTTGTAACCCCGGAAAAAAGGGAAATTGCCGATGCATATCTTCATTCCGCATCTTTGAAGTCGGATCTCGACCGGACAGAGCTCTCCAAGGAAAAGACAGGTGTTTTCACCGGAACCTATGCGGTGAATCCGGTGACAGGGCATCCCATACCGGTGTGGATCGCCGATTACGTATTGATGGGGTACGGGACAGGCGCCATCATGGCAGTTCCCGCGCACGACACACGCGACTTCGAATTCGCTAAAAAATTCAATATCCCCGTGACTTGTATCCTGGACCCATCAAGTGCAGATCCCAGGTCAAGGGAACAGGTGCTTGCAGGGGAAGCCTGCTGGACTGAAGACGGTATTTTCATCAACTCTTCCAACCCCGGAAAGGGCATTGACATCAACGGACTCCATAAGGAGCAGGGAATCGCAAGGATTAACCAATGGCTGGAACGACAGAACCTGGGAAGAGCCACCACCAATTACAAGATCCGCGACTGGCTTTTCAGCCGTCAGCGATATTGGGGAGAGCCATTTCCGGTGATCCACTGGGAAGATGGGGAAGTTACCCTCGATGAGGATTTGCCGGTTACACTGCCTGAACTGGAAAAATATGAGCCGGGCGAAGGAGGAGAATCACCCCTTGCCAATGCACACAGCTGGCTTCAGGTTACCGGAAAAGATGGCCGCAGGGGAAGACGGGAAACCAATACCATGCCTCAATGGGCGGGATCATGCTGGTACTATCTGCGCTTCACCGATCCCTCAAACCAGGAACGGATATTCGACCCGGAACTTGAAAAATACTGGATGCCGGTCGATCTCTATGTGGGAGGTGCCGAACATGCCGTACTGCATCTGTTGTACAGCCGTTTCTGGCACAAGGTCCTATTCGACCTGGGCATTGTCTCCACGGATGAACCTTTTACCAAACTTTTCAACCAGGGGATGATCCTGGCCTTTGCCTACGAAACAGCCACCGGGGCCAAAGTGACTTCCGACCTTGTGGAAGAACGGGAGGGAGAATATTACCACCGGGAAACCGGAGAAAAATTGCAGCAGATTGTGGCAAAGATGTCGAAATCGCTCAAAAACGTGGTCAATCCCGACGATGTGGTACAGCAGTACGGAGCAGATTCCCTGCGATTGTATGAAATGTTCATGGGACCGCTCGACGAACGCAAACCGTGGACCGAAAACGGCGTTAAAGGAGTCTTCAACTTCCTGAACAGGGTTTACCGGTTTTTCTCGGAACCCGGCAATTTATCAGCTGAAACGGAGGATCCGGAAATTGAAAAGCTGTTACACCAGACCATCCGGAAAGTAACCCAGGAGATCGGGAACCTCAAATTCAATACAGCCATTTCATTCCTGATGGTTTTCAACAATGGCGTCATGAAAAAGGGGAAAGTCACCAGGGAGACCGCCCGGACTTTCATTAAAATACTTTCCCCGTTCGCCCCCCATATGGGTGAGGAACTCTGGTCCATTGCCGGGGGTACCCACTCGCTTGCCTATGAAGAATGGCCTGAGGCCGATGAAAGGCTTCTTGTGGAATCAACCTTCGACTACCCCGTATCCTTCAATGGGAAAATGCGCTTTAAAATGGAATTGCCTGTGGACATGCCCATCCCGGAGATTGAAAAATCGGTGATGGAGTATGAAAAAACCCACAAATACCTTGAAGGGAAAACCGTAAAAAAAATGGTGGTAGTATTGCAGAAAATCATTAACGTGGTTGTTGGCTAAAAAGCGCTGGCATGAGAGAGAGGCTGAAATCGAAACTTTTCTTCATCGAAGATTATTTCACAATCACCCTTGGATTGCTGCTTTATGCCCTTTCGTGGACCCTTTTCATCCTTCCGGCCCAGATCACGGGAGGCGGAGTCAGCGGGATCGGTGCAGTGATCTACTATGCAACCGGATTTCCGGTAGGAGTCACCTATTTCCTGGTTAATGTGGTGCTGGTTGTCATCGCCATCAGGATCCTGGGTTCCAATTTCGGGATCAAAACCATTTACAGCATAGTTGTGATCTCCCTGGTATTGACTTTTTCCCAGAAGTGGGTTAAAGTCTCCCTCATCGACGACCTTTTCCTGTCATCGGTTCTCGGGGGTGGACTGGGAGGTATTGGTTTGGGTATTGTCTTTTCTAGGGGTGGAAGTACAGGCGGCACCGACATTATCGCAGCCATTGTCAACAAATACAGGAACATCAGCCCGGGAAGGATCATCCTGTACTGCGATGTGATTATCATCGCGTCCTCCTATCCGGTACTCGGATCGATCGACAAGATGGTGTATGGATATGTGGCCATGGCTGTGACCTCCTATGCCCTCGACGCGGTACTCAGCGGTGCAAACAGGTCAGCACAGATGCTGATATTCTCACGCAAATATGAAGAGATCGCCGACTTTATCAACCTGCAGAAATACCGGGGGGTTACCGTCATTGACGGCACCGGATGGTATACCAAGGAAAATGTAAAGGTGGTCATTTCTGTGGTTCGCAAAAGAGAGACCGGTGCAATTTTCCGGAAAATTAAGGAGATCGACCCCAATGCCTTCATTTCCATGGGAAGTGTGATGGGTGTCTACGGACAGGGATTCGATCAGTTAAAGTTATAGTATGAAGAGAAACATTGTTTTTGTCATCGTGGCTCTTGTCGTTTTGCTTGCAGCCCTCTTTTTGATTTTCCGAGGAAAACCCGGATTCCTTTTCCACCACGAAGAAGAGTACCGGGAAATGGCTGTCCCCGAAATGATGTTTGGCTTGCCGGTTGATTCTTTCAGGATTACCGCAGGGGTGATCCGGCCCAACCAGAACCTGGGAGAAATCCTGACCGGGTTCGGTGTTCCGATGGCGAAAGTTGATCAGCTCTCCAGAAACTCAGAAGCCATCTTTGATGTCCGGAAAATCAAAAGCGGTCAAAACTACTATCTCTTCCAGAGTCCCGACACAACCTGTCATCCCTGCTACCTGGTCTATGAGAACAGCCTCATCGAATATGTGGTTTTCAATCTCTCCGACAGCCTGAGCATTTCAAAAGGGAAAAAGAAGGTCAGGATCGCCCATCAATCAGCCAGTGGAACCATTCAATCCAGTTTATGGAATACCATGACCGACAACAACCTGAATCCTACCCTGGCTCTGGATCTTTCAGAGATATACGCCTGGACCATCGACTTTTTCGGAATTCAGAAGGGAGACCGTTTCCGTGTGATCTACGATGAGCAGTTTGTGGATTCTGTTCCGGTGGGGATAGGTCCGGTCCATGCGGTAGAGTTTGAACATGCGGGCAAGAGTTACTATGCTTTCCGTTTTTTACAGGAAGAAAAATTCGACTATTTTGACGAGAAAGGAGAGAGTCTCCGCAAAGCTTTCCTGAAAGCTCCGCTTGATTACCGCCGGATCAGCTCCCATTTCTCAGGAAGCCGGCTTCATCCGGTACTAAAAATCAGGAGGCCTCATTACGGAGTCGACTATGCAGCTCCCAGAGGAACACCGGTGGTTAGTATCGGTGACGGAACCGTTCTTCAAAGATTCTACCAGGGTGGAGGAGGCAATACTGTAAAAATCAAGCACAATTCAGTTTACACCACCATGTATCTTCACCTGTCGGGTTTTGCCAAGGGCCTGACGGTCGGTTCAAGGGTAAAACAGGGGGAAGTGATCGGGTATGTGGGATCCACAGGGCTGTCAACCGGCAACCATCTTGATTTCAGGGTTTTCAAAAACAATACTCCCGTAGATCCCCTCAAGATGGACGTTCCACCGGGTGACCCGGTAAAATCTGAATTCAGGCCCGATTTCACCCATATCAAAGATTCACTGACCGTGCATCTCTATAAGATCAATTGGCACAACAAGTAGAATAAAATAGCCGGCACAAGGATAACCCCTGTTCAATGAATCTTGTCGCTGATCTGCTTTGACAATTTCTGAACTGATTTGTTTTCAATCCTGGAAAACAGGCTTCTCCTTCCTGAATGGAGTAAAATGTTCCGGACATATACAAACATTCCCAATCCGTTCGAGATAAATAAAACCGGGTCGCGGCGGAAAACCGCGTAGACGAGAATGACCAGTGCTCCTGAAGCGCTGATGATCCAGAATCCCACAGGCAAAAGTGATTCTTTTACTTTCTCTGAATGGATCCATTGATACACAAACCTGAAAGTGAAAATTAACTGTCCGGCAATTCCCAGCAACATAAGCCAGGGCACTATCTCACGGTTTCCGAAAATGGATTTAAAGCTGTAGGTGCCTCCTGTCAGCAGCCAGGCAGTGACTGCAAAGGGTGCCAACAAGGCCCCCAACCGGAAAACGGGATGAATTAAATTCCATGCTTTCTTCAGTTGAAGGTTCCGTACATAGATAAAATAGACAATGGCCTGACCCAGGATAATGGCAAAATCGTTCCTGAAAATTCCGTAAAACAGCATCAGCAGGGAAGCAACCAGGCTTATTTTCCAAAAAAGAACGGGTGAAAAGATTTCACCCTCCTGTTCAGATTTAAACCATTGCAGAATGGTCCGTCCGAAAAAAAGGAACTGAGCCAGGAAACCAAGACCATATATCAGGTATACATTCATTCGCCGTTTGTTTTACAGGCAGACATCATAAAACAATCATACGACATCGATGCTCAGATTTTTCAGGGTTTCCCTGGCTGCATTTTGTTGTGCCTCCTTTTTGCTTGACCCGATACCTTTGCCGGCACGCTTATGGTCAACCTCCACCACGGAAATGAACCGGGGCTGCCGTCCATTCTCCGGATATTCCTCAACCGTGTCGAATTTGACTTCCCGTTTGTTTTTCTGGCTCCACTCGATCAGGCGGCTTTTATAATTAAGATCAAGTTGTTCCAGTTCGTGCAGATCCACATATTTTGACAGGATCCGTTTGGTGATGAAATACTGGGCGTGGCGGTATCCCTTGTCAAGGTAGATGGCTCCGATAAGCGCTTCCAGGGCGTCACCGTAAATATGACTCTTTTCCAGCGGATTGGCTGTATTGGAGTCGATATACCTGTGAATTCCCATGTCGAAAGTCAGATTCGTCAGGATGGCGCGGTTAACCAGTTTGGAACGCATTTTAGTTAAAAAGCCTTCGTCTTCCTTGGGAAAACGGTTATAGAGGAAGTCGGCGATCACAGCTCCCAGCACTGCATCGCCCAGGTATTCCAATCGTTCATTGTTTACGATATTCCCCTGCGAATCAAGTCGTGGCGTCGACCGGTGGGTAAAAGCAATATCGTAGAAATGGAGTTTCTGGGGATAGAACCCGATAAGCTCTTTTAAAAACAAATAAAACTCTTTTCTGGGTGATGAAAAGAGTTTTATTCTTTGTACCAATTTGATTAACACAACATTCTAGAATTTCTTAAAGGCAACGGTGGCATTGTGGCCACCAAATCCGAAGGTATTGCTGATGGCAATTCTGATGTCTCTTTCCCGGGCTACATTAAATGTAAAATCGAGCCTGTTGTCGATTTCGGGATCGTCGGTAAAATGGTTGATTGTAGGTGGCACCACCCCATCTCTGAGAGCCAGAATGGTGGCAATTCCTTCAATTGCACCCGCGGCACCCAACAGGTGGCCGGTCATTGATTTGGTAGCACTGATGCTGAGGTTGTAGGCATGATCCCCGAAAACACCAAGGATTGCCCTGGGCTCGGCAATGTCACCAAGCGGTGTGGAGGTACCATGCACATTGATATAGTCAACATCGGCCACGCCAATGCCGGCATCTTCGAGGGCCCACTTCATCACCAGTTTTGCTCCGGTTCCATCAGGGTCGGGAGCGGTCATGTGGTAAGCATCGGCCGACATTCCTCCGCCAATCACTTCGGCATAAATTTTCGCTCCCCTCTTCATGGCATGTTCATACTCTTCCAGGATAAAGGCGCCGGCACCTTCCCCCATCACAAAACCGTCACGGTCTTTGTCAAAAGGCCGTGACGCTGTGAGTGGATCATCATTTCTGGTGGAGATGGCTCTCATTGAATTGAATCCGGCCATCGCTGCTTCGTTGACCCCGGCTTCAGAACCACCGGTTATCAATACATCAACTTTCCCAAGCCGGATTTTGTTGAAAGCCTCAATAATTGCATGTGACGCTGAAGCACAAGCGGATACTGTGGTGTAGTTCGGACCCCGGAACCCATATTTGATTGCCAGTAAACCTCCGGCAATGTTTGCGATCATTTTGGGTATAAAGAAGGGTGTAAACTGGGGTTTTTCAGGCCGGAAAGCCCTGACCTCCTCAAAAAATGTCTGCAATCCCCCGATTCCCGATCCCCAAATGATCCCTGCTCTTTCACTATTTACTTTTTCAGGATCAAGCCGTGAATCATCCATCGCTTGTGTGGCGGCGGCAAAGGCATACTGCGTGAACAAATCATGCTTGCGTGCCTCCTTTCTGTCAATCCCAAAATTCGCAGGATCAAAATCCCTAACCTCACAGGCAAACTTTGTTTTATGATTTAAGGTATCAAACTTCGTGATAGGTGCGGCTCCGCTTACCCCCTTTTTCAGATTGTCCCAAAAAATATCAACCGTATTTCCCAGAGGAGACAAAGCCCCAAGGCCGGTTACCACTACCCGCTTTAACTCCATACAATAAATTTCCGGATTTATTTGTTTTTGATTCCTTCTTCGATGTGCTTGATTGCTTCGCCAACAGTTGCAATCTTCTCGGCCTGATCATCCGGAATCGCCAGATCAAACTCCTTCTCAAATTCCATGATTAACTCAACGGTATCCAAAGAATCAGCACCCAAATCATTCGTAAATGATGCATCGTTGGTCACTTCACTTTCATCGACACCTAATTTGTCAACGATGATTGCTTTCACTTTTGCTGCAATATCAGACATAGTTCAAAATTTAAAGTTATTACTAAAAATGGTTATTTTAAATTCGCTGCAAAGTAATAAATTTACAAACTATATTTCAAACAAATCATCCATAAAAAATTATTGTCTCAGCGTCGATTTAATGCATAAGCACTTTAATTTGAACATTTTATTCAAATATTCCATCCCTTATTACCCATCAGAATGAGTATCAGACGTCTTGCCATTTTTGCCTCAGGATCAGGAACCAACGCCCAACGAATCATCGAGTACTTCTCTGATATTCATGACATTAAAGTTGAATGCCTCCTGTCGAATACCCCAAAGGCCTACGCCCTGACCAGAGCTACCCTGCTGGGTGTGGAAACCCTCGTATTCTCAAAAGCGGAGTTTTATCAATCCGGTTCCGTGGTGGATTACCTGCTGGAAAAACAGATCGACCTGGTTGTCCTGGCCGGATTCCTCTGGCTTGTTCCCCCTGAGATTGTGGATCGCTTTCCCGTCCTCAACATACACCCTGCCCTGCTCCCTCAGTACGGAGGGAAAAATATGTATGGACACCATGTGCACCAGGCGGTAATTGAAAACGGGGAGTCTCAGTCTGGTATCACCATCCATTTCGTGAACGAAAAATACGACGAGGGGAAAATTGTTTTTCAGGCCAGATGCCCGGTCGTTCCGGGAGATACACCCGACTCACTGGCCGCCAGGATCCATGAGCTTGAATACGGGCACTATCCCCGGATAATTGAAGAGGTGGCACGCAACCTGGCACCCCGGGTTTAGGAAAGCCGGGAGGAGCAAAAGAATGTTCACAAGCCACCTCGAACAATCCTGAATGCCGTCTTTTGCTTGAAAAAAAAAA
>CAYYJE010000017.1:0-33610 GCA_964472165.1 uncultured Prolixibacteraceae bacterium
TAATGATGGCCCGGTTGAGCGGGGCGGCTCCCCGGTATTGGGGAAGCAGGGAGGCGTGGAGGTTGAAAGTTCCGAGGGAAGGCATCGCCCACACTGCCTCAGGAAGCATCCTGAAAGCCACCACTACCTGAAGGTCGGCTTTCAGAGCAGCCAACTCCTCCAGAAAGGCCGGATTTTTCAGCTTCTCCGGTTGAAGAACGGGTAACCCGGACTGAACCGCAAACTTTTTCACGGCTGTTTCCGTCACTTTCAATCCCCTCCCGGCAGGTTTATCGGGTGCAGTGATGACTCCCACCACGTTGTACCCGTTTTCAACCAGGGCTTTCAGGCTTTCCACGGCAAATTCCGGAGTGCCCATAAAGACGATGCGGAGTTGTTTTGGATCCATTCGGAGCAATTTCAAATTTTACGGATGCGATTTTGTATACCCTGAACGGGCAGGTTAAAAAAAAGTTCCGGATAAGCGGGCTATTTTTTCATTGCCGGCAAACAAGAAACAAAGAGGCTGCCCTTTTGTTACCGGACAGCCTCTTCTGAAAAAATTTTCATCAACCTCAGTCAGTGATCAGAAATGAAGTCAACTACAATCTGTTCCTTCCGCTATAATTCTTCAAGGAAGGTATATTTTTCCACCATATGGCAACGGTAGTGCGGTGGAGCTGCCACAACACTAGGCTGAACCATCCAGTAGGAAACCTGGAAGCTCTTGGTAGCCGCGTCATACTTGTTCACACCCGAAGGATCAAGCTTTGCACTCCGGGTATTTCCTGCAGGTTGCCCATAGGCATTCTCCACCTTGGTGACATTCCCCTGGTCGTCGAAAAAGAAGATCGGTGCAAAGGAACCCCAGCCGCTCAAGGAAGCAGGGGCTACCATCATCGGATAAATATAGTCACCAAAGACGATTTCATCAAACATAATAAGTGATTGCCCGTCATTTGTCTCCAGTGCGACCGTAAAAGGATCAGGATTAAAATAGTTGGAAACATGAATATAAGCTCCGGGACTTGGAAGGTGAACCATGGTTCCGGTAAGCACATACCTTCCTTCGTATCTGTGTTTAATTTTGAAGTTGACTTTTAAATCACCAAAATTACCACTGATGATATAACCCTGTTTATCCACAGAAGCAATGGAAATGGCAATATATTGTGGTTCAGCTGCCAAATAATCCGTATTCACTTTAACGACAAGCGGAACCGACCTTTGGCCTTTGGGAATAGTCAGAGTGGTAGGTACCACCACCTTATCCAGCGGAAATAAAGGCTTTCCCGGATTCAGCGTGGCTGATTTTGAGGTGGTCAATGTCACCACAATGTCTTCCGCTGCAGGTTCCTCCGCAGCCAGGCGTACCTCACCCAGATTCACATCAAGAACCCCTCCGGGTAACAAAGTCTTGCTCACCAGATGCGAAGCATCGGAAGGCAATTCGATAATCTTATTGGCATTAAGGTTTATCATCCCATACTCCTGGTCTTCGATTTTCTGATCGGTCAAACAGGAGGTCAAACCGGAAAAGATTACCAGCAAGGACAAGATAAACCCAACTATTTTATACTTTTTCATACTCCTAAAATATTTAATTATTTTCATTTATCCCAAAATATCTTTTGCGTCTGCGGGTTAATGGTCCCTTCAGCGGTAGCGTTGGCAGCGTTGTACTGATACTCTGTCTGCGGATAAATCAGACGGGTAGGTACAACCCGTGAGCCCCTGCTCGGCGATACAGACAACACATCGGCCAATGCAGGCACACCCACTCTGCGGAAATCATTCCAGGTTTCCAGTCCGTTGATCCCACACATGGCGATGTACTTTTGCATCATGATCAGTTTCAGCTTGTCTTCGTTCCTGTCCCACACTGCAAAGGGTTTAAGCTCTGAATTCAGATAGGCATCTGCTTCTTCTTCGCCATCTTCCACTTCCAGCCATGCAAATGATTCCTTCACGGCAGCTTCATAAGCTTCTTTGGCATTCCCTGCCAGTGCAGTCCGCTGTTTTGCCTCAGCCTGAAGGAACAGACTCTCGAAAGAAGGGATTAACCACAACGGAGCCGTTTCACCTTTTGCGATACCTGGGCCAGCTACGTTTGAGGAATTGGCGGCGGCAAAATCAGGAGTGCTGTCATCACCATAAGGGAATCCATAATAAATATTACCGCTCTTGGGAGAGGCCGCTTCCGAGAAGAAATACTGGTAACGGACATCATTGTTGTCATACAGCAAGTCCAGAAAATAAATGTTGGCCCTGTTGAAGTTGTCCAAACCTCCGTTGTCATTGACGTTAAAGGTTGTCCAGTAGGGATTTCTTTTCCCTGCGTCAGCGGCATATCCGGGCTGTACTTCCGCCGATTCGCCGGCACCCAGGAATCCGCCGCCATTGGCCACAATCTTGTCGATCTCAGTTTTAAGACCGGCATTCCCCAACAATTCAGACTGGTGCATCACCAAACGCAGGCGCTGGGTATTCCCGAATTTGCGCCACATGGCAAAGTCTCCGCCAAATACGATGTCCGCACTTTCGATATCGAGGTTTTCAGCCACATTGGCATCTTTCAGGAGCATGTCGGCCGTATCGAGCTGGGCAATCATGTCTTTATAGATTGCATCACCCTTGTCGTAGGGAGTAAGCATATTCCCGCCCAGATCGAACGATTTGGAATACGGAACGTTGTTATACTGGTCAACCAATTGCATGAAACCGATGGTCTTCATAATTTTGGCAATGGCCAGGTAACCGGTTTCGTTCCTGGTTTTGGCATTCTTTTCCACTACATCGAAGTCTTTGAGGATATCATACCAGTTATGCCATGAAGCCTGGCGGAATGCCGATGAAAGGTTGTAGGATTCCTCTTCAGTGTTGGGACCATAAGTTCCTGAACAGCGTGCCCAGTAACCCAGCCATCTTAGATATTCATCATTATTGGTGGCCGACTCAGCAGCCGTTCTGCTCAAAGCACGGGGCAATACAAGGCTGGGGGTCATGTTATCCTCCACGGCATTGTTGGGACTCGTGTTGATGTCAAAAAATTCATCTCCGCATCCGGCCAGAAACAGAACACACCCGGTTAGTATTATTGAAAAAATCTTCTTCATATTGATTCTTGTTAAAATTATCGTCATTGAAACTTAGAATTTAACAGCCAGCGTTCCACCAAAAGTGCGGGTTGGCGGGTTAACGGTTGCATTCAAAATACCGGCAATGTTGCCGCCGAAGTTGTCAAGGTCCTTGAAGTCAGGATCGGAATAGACGTTTGTCTTGGGCAACCACAGTGCAAGGTTACGGCCATTTAACCCAATTGTAACACCCTGAATCAGGTTCTGCTTTGACAACAATGATTTTGGCAGGTCGTATGAAACCGAGAATTCCCTGAATCTCCAGGAAGCAGCACTGGTGATGAAGTTGGAACCAGTTCCGCGATACTCATCACTGGTGAAGAAATCGGTGGCATTGGGTGTGGTAATATTGGTATTCACAATGTATTTTCCCGGATTGGCAGGATCTTCATACACTGAATTGGGAAATACAAACCGCTCACGGTGGTTGGCTCCTGTAATTTCAGAAACACCGGTCCAGGCCATTTCATTCCCAAGCAGGTTGAAAGTATAATGTCCGCCCTTGTATTCAAAAAGTGCAGAAAGGGTAAGGCCTTTCCAGCGGAGTGTCGGATTAAGACCCACGATATGGAGGGGCATTGTCCGTCCAAACTGTTTATTCACCTCATCAACCAATGGCATACCGGTTGAACTGTCAACAATTACGCGGCCCTGCTCATCCCTTTTATAGTCAGAGGCGTTGAAGATAAATGCGGGCTTGCCCACAACGGCCTGGTTGGCAGCCATTACGTATCCTCCGATGGCCAACTCTTCCAAATCTTCGTATATACTCAGCACTTCACTGTTGTTGTAGGAGTAGTTGGCGGTGAAATTCAGATTCCATTCTCCCAAACTTACCAATGGGGTAACTTTAAGCTGGGTTTCAAAACCATAATTACGGAAAGAGGCGGCATTCACAAAAGCAAAGGTGTAACCGGTGGAACGCGGTACCCGGATGCTGACGATCTGATCGGTGTTCTCCTGGTCGTAATAAGTGGCATCGAGGTAAATCCTGTTTTTCAGGAACCCCGCTTCAAAACCCACTTCCTTGCTGTCGATAAATTCAGGCTTCAAATATCTGTCATAGGAGGTATCGTCGGCTGAATAACCGGGCAGCCCGCTGAAAGGAAATCCTCCACCCTGTGAGAAGGTAGCACTCAAAAGGTATGGGTTGATATCGGCATTACCTGTTTTATTCCATGATCCCCGGAGTTTCAGGAAGCTGAGGAAGTTAGAACTCAACGCAGGAATCGCATCGGTAACCACCACCGAGGCTGCAACACCCGGATAGAAGAAACTGTTGTTGCTGGGATCAAGCACCGAAGTCTTGTCGTTACGTCCCGTGATTTCAAGATTGGCCCAATTCCTGAAGTTCAGGTTCAGGTTGCCGTACACCGAGAACAAACGGGTGTGGGATTCGGTTGAATAACCTCCCAATTCACCGGGACGCGCTGCCACATTGAACAATCCTTCTACAATGAGGTTGCTGGCATTCACGCCCGTATTCCGCGATTTGATATCACGAACATACGTACCTGCAAGAAATTCTACTTTGAAATCACCAAACTGTTTGTGCAAATTGGCAAAAAACTCGGAAGAGAGCCTGTTGCCAATATAGGAGCGGGTGGATACACTCTGGGGCACGTTGTCAATTCCTCTGGCGCTTCCAAATTCGCTCACGGCCAAACGCTTCTGTCTGTTTTCAGTTACTAGACCCTGGTAGGTCATAGCAGCCCGGTAGTTGAGATCGAGCCAGCTCAACGGGGAAAGTTTCAGATCAAGACTGGTCACCAGGTTCTGGTCCTTTCCCGTTCTCCTCCATGTGTCAAGTGCAATGTAGGGATTGATCCCGTATCGGTTGTAATAATTGTTGTACTGCGCAAATTCATTGTTGACAAAATCCTTGTAGGAAGTCAGCGGCACATTGGCAGGCGTACTGAAGATCAGGTTCATCAAACCATCGTTGAGTCCTACATTGTTGGCTGAATAATAATCACCCATGGCCCCGTTGTCAAAAACTTCGTAATTGGACTGGATGTAGTTCGTGTTAAACGCTGCCGTAAACTTCTTGTAAGTCTGGGTGGCATTCAGCCTGATACCGGTCCTGCGGTTGGTATCGTCAGGTACCACACCCGTGATGTTGGCATCCTGAATACTCATGTAGAAATTTTTGGCTGAATAGGAGATGTCGTTTTGCATGGTAATCCCCGTATCAAAGAAGTCCTGACGGTTGTTGGGAATGTTCGAATAGGGAACCATCTGAGAGTTGCCGTTGGGCAATGTTTCTCCCAATATTACCTCCTGCCCGTCAAATTCTGGTCCCCACGACCAGTTTTCATAAGCAATATAATCGCCATAACCCCCTGAACCAAAGGAAGTCTGAAATTTGGGCCAGAAAGAGATTTGACTGAGCTGGGTTGAGTTACTAAGCGTAATCTCAGGTTTGTCGCCCTTGGTACCTTTTTTGGTTGTCACGACGATCACCCCATTCCGGGCATCAGGCCCGTAAACAGCCGCAGCAGAGGTACCTTTCAGCACGTTGATGCTTTCCACGTCATTGGGGTTAAGGGTATTGAGCAATCCAAGTCCGACCGGAACTCCGTCGAGCAGAAGCATAGGGTTGTTGTTTCCGGTAAGCGACCGGATACCACGAAGATTAATTTTCACATCTTCAAATACCCCGCTGTTCAATGAAGCAATGTTCAACCCGGCGACTTTTCCCTGCAGACCGGTAGCCACACTGATGGATTTTGCCTGGGTCAGCTCTTCACTGTCTATGTTGGCAGTTGAATAACCCAGATCCCGCTTCTGTCTCTGGATACCCAGGGCGGTTACCACCACCTCATCCACTCCGAAGGTGGCAGGGTGCATCAGGATTTTAAAAGTGGTCTGGCCCCCTATGGGAACTTCCAGACTGTTCATCCCCACAAAGGAGAACATCAATGATTCAGCATTGGCAGGAATCCGCAGGGAAAATACTCCGTTCATATCGGTAATTGTCCCCAGGGTAGTCCCTTTGACAACCACAGACACACCGGGAATGGGTGCCCCGTCTTCCGAAGAAGTCACAGTTCCCGAAATTTCCCGGGTTTGTGCGAACAAGCCCTGCAGCCCAAAAAGAATAAGGGCTAGTAACAGCGCAACTTTTTTCATAGAGATAATTTTAAATTAATAATTAATAAAAAATATTTTACACTCAGCCAGATCCCAATCACCTGATTTTTGACTTTAACCCCTTAATTGTCAAAAAAATAACACATCGTACCTGACATCAGACGCTTAAAAAAAATCATAATTAACCCAAACGATTACTTACGAAAATCAACTTTGACAAATGTAAAAAAAGAAAATTCAAATTGACAAGAGAAAAATTGGTTTTTTTTGAGGAATTTTAAAGGATTTTAACAAATACCCACTCCACAAATTTTCTTATTATTTGATTTAATAGCAATTAGAAAAAAATCACAATACACTAAAATCAATTTTCATGTTTTATAAAATTTCCAACAATTCCTTCAGCCGGGCGATGCGATAGGTGGTGGTGCCCGATGCACGGGTCATTTCACTCTCCTCCGCTGTTAATCCATGTGCCTCATTGTCTGGCGCGTAATGCACCTGGTCGATCCCCACTCTCATGGCACCGAGAATATCCACCTCCCAGGAATCGCCGATCATCAGACTCTCTTTTTTGCGGGCGTTGCACGATTTCAGGGCATAACGGAAGATTTCCGGTGCAGGTTTGGGTGACTTGACCTCCTCTGAAATAAAAATGCGCCCGAAAAAAAGATTCAGACCGCTCCGCTCCATTTTGCTGTACTGTACTTCACTGAATCCGTTCGTGATGATGTGCATCTGATACCTCTGGGCCAGATTCTCCAGTACTTCCAGCGCCCCTTCACACAAATGGGTTTGCAGGGGCATCATGGAAAGATAGGTATGGTTAATTTCCATCCCGTCGACTCCCTCAATCCCGAGTTCCCGGAGTGTCCGGTCAAACCGCGCCCGTGTAAGTTCCTGTTTGGTAATCCCGTTTTGCCGGTACAACTCCCACAATGCATCGTTATGGCGGTTGTAAACCCGGAAGAAAGATTCGAAGATCGCAGGATCAAGTGAATGTTTCTCAAATGTCTCCTGCAATGCGAACCAGGAGTTGTGGTTGAAATCCCAGATGGTATTGTCCAAATCAAAAAACAAGTGGCGGTAGCGACGACGGGTGGAAATCATTTTGTCAGAGTTGTCATGGGTGAGGACGATGATGTGCAGTCCGGGAATGCCGGTTTTCAGCCTGCAAATTTAAGTACTTTGGGATTTGAAGGCAATAAATTACGGAGATTTATAAATTCATACTGAATAGAAAGCCTGACCTCCGCATGACTGAACTCAATGCACCGGGGGTCCAACCCCCAAACCCCCTATGCTTGACTGCAATCCTTTTTATGCCTGACCCCCAAACCCCCTAAATGGGGCTTTAGACTTGAATCCATTTTAATGTATGGATGATTCATTTATGTTTAACTTTTCATTATTTTTGAATAAACCGTGTTTTGAGAGGAAACACATGATGTCAGCGTATAGCGATATACCAATGTTTTATGATGCACCAGCCGGGATATTCGGTAGAGCAAAATATCTAAGGCAGCATATGACATCAGCAGAAAAGAAAGTGTGGGAATTTGTGAAGAATAAGAATGTCCTTGGTGCGAAGTTTAGGGCTCAACATCCGTTAGGAGTGTATATAGCTGATTTTTATTGCCATAAAATCAGGCTGATCATAGAAATTGACGGAGAAATCCATGAAAATGAAGAACAGAAAGAATATGACATTGAAAGAAACCGTGATTTGAACAACTGGGATATCGAATTAATCCGGTTTACAAATTTCCAGGTCCACAATGATTTTGATTCTGTAATACAAAAAATCAAAGAGGAAGTACAAACCAGGTTGAACGTTAATCCCTTCCTGCCAAACAGAAGCCCCATTTAGGGGGTGTGGGGGTCAAACAATCAAAGGATCACTGTCCATCCCCTCCATTCCATACAAAAGCACCATTTAGGGGCCCCGATAGCCATCGGGGTGTGGGTCAGTCACGCCAGATGTACGGGGGTCCAACCATTAAATTCCTTCTCATCAACAAATCGGTGTGTAATCCTGTTTTATTTTAAGATTTGGTTAATTTTGAGCAATTCTCATTCAGGGCTATGAATTCAGAAGAATTATTCGTCAACAGGGAAATCAGCTGGCTTTCGTTTAATGAACGCGTATTGCAGGAAGCAGAAGATCCCAATACCCCGCTTTTTGAGCGGATCAGGTTTATCGGGATCTTCTCGAACAACCTCGATGAATTTTTCAGGGTAAGGGTGGCCACGGTAAAGCGGATGGTCGACTTCGGAAAAGATGAGGAAGGATTACTTGGCCCTCACACCCCCAAGGAGTTGTATGAACAGATCCAGGAGATCGTCAACAGGCAGCAGTTGAAAGTGCAGGAGATCTTTTCAGGGATTCTGGAGGAATTGAAGAAGGAAGACATTTTCCTCATCAATGAAAAGCAACTGACCTACAAACAGGGTTTATTTGTCAGAAAGTATTTTCAGCGCAGGGTGCTGCCAAACCTGGTCCCTATTATGCTCTCCCGCAAAAACTCGTTTCCATACCTTCGCGACCGGTCGGTATACCTTGCCGTCAGACTGACCGGAGCGTCGGAAACCGAAGAGTGCGCATACTCCCTGATCAGGATCCCCAGCCGGTCAGTCCCCCGTTTTCTGGTGCTGCCCCCTAGCGGATCAAAGAAATATGTGATGTTTCTCGACGATGTAATCCGGTTTTGTTTCGACGACCTGTTTTACTATTTCGACTATACCCGTTTCGAGGCGTACACGATTAAGATAACAAGGGATGCCGAAATCGACCTGGATGACGACATCTCCAAGTCGTTTATCGAAAAAATGGAAACCGGCTTGAAAAAGCGGAAAACAGGCCGGCCTGTGCGGTTGATTTATGACCGGGAGATGCCTGCCGACCTGCTGAAGTTCATCCTGAAGAAGATGAAGATTGAAGATGGGGAAAATGCAGTCCCGGGTGGCAAATACCACAACCACAAAGATTTCATGGATTTCCCCGAGATCGGGAAAAAGCACCATTATTATCTCAGACTTCCCCCCTTCAGGCACAAGGACCTTCCCCTGCATACCAGTATCCTGAAAGTTTTGCGGAGGAAGGATGTGATGCTCCACTTCCCCTATCAGAATTTCAACCATTTCATCGATTTGCTGCGTGAAACAGCCATCGATCCCCAGGTGGAGGAGATTGGCATTACCCTTTACCGGGTGGCAGCCGATTCCAAGGTGGTGAACGCCCTGCTGAACGCCATCCGCAACGGAAAGAGAGTAACCGTAGTGATCGAATTGCAGGCCCGCTTCGACGAAGAGGCCAACATATACTGGTCAAACAAGTTACAGGAAGAAGGTGCCAATGTAATCAACGGCATTCCGGGTCTCAAGGTGCACAGCAAGCTGCTCTGGATCAAACGGCGCGAAGGTTCGCTTAACCGGAACTATGCCTACATCGGCACCGGGAATTTCAATGAAAGCACTGCCCGGATCTATTCCGACGAAGGGCTCATGACTGCAGATCCCCGGCTGGCCGACGAGGTGGCCAATGTCTTTGAGTTTTTCAAACACAACTACCGTCATTTCGACTACAGAAATCTGATCGTCAGTCCCTTTGAGATGCGCAGGTTCTTTAAAAAGATGATCAACAGGGAAATTAAGTTTGCCAGAAAAGGCAAACCTGCCTGGATGATCCTGAAGATGAACAGCCTGATCGATCCTGAGATGATGATGAAAGTCTATGAGGCATCACAGGCGGGTGTGCAGGTAAAACTGATCGTAAGGGGGATTTTCGGCATGAAAGCCGGAATTCCGGGACTCAGCGAGACCATTGAAGGAATCAGCATTGTGGACAAATACCTGGAACACTCCCGGATTTTCGTTTTTGGCAACGATGGGGACGAACGGTACTTTATCAGTTCTGCCGACTGGATGCCCCGTAACCTGAACCGGCGCATCGAGGTGGCCGTCCCTGTGTATGACGAAGATATCAGAAATGAGCTGAAAGAGATGCTCCGGATCCAGCTTCAGGACAACACCAAAGCCAGGATTCTGGACCCGGACTTGCAAAACCTTTACGACCGCAGCGATCCGGTGCATAAATACCGTGCTCAGGAAGATTTTTACAATTTCATCCGGAAACAACACCATTTGGTCATGAAGATATACCACAATCCCCGCTGTGCCCACAGCCGGGCAGGCCTAAAATATATTGAGAAGAAGGGATTTGACCTTGAAATCAGGAAATACCTCACCGAAGGGGTTACAGAAAGCGAATTGCTGGAAATCGTCCGCAAAACCGGGAAAAAACCGGAAGAACTTGTGCGGACGCAGGAAGTGCTGTATAAATCGGATTACAAGGGAAAGGTGCTGACTGATTCGGAATGGATCGCGGTACTGGTGGCGCATCCGCAACTGCTCCGGCGCCCCATTGTGGTCAACGGGGAAAAGGCGGTCATCGCTTCCCCACCCGAAGAGATCGAGAAAATCATCTGATATCGAGTCCTGCGATCTCTCTTTCAAGTTGCTGACGCCTCCGGATCCACTCAGAGAGCAGATAGGCCTCCCTGATTGCTGTTTCATCGGCTTTTTCCAGGAATACCACATATTTTCCCGTACCGGAGAACATCACTTTGAATTTTTTACCTGGATTCGCTGCTACCAGGGCAGCCACCCTGCGGTTGCCTTCATGCCGGAAAGTTACACGCTCCCACCTGGCCCCCAAAAACCCGCCTTTGTAAATATCCGGGCTTCCCTGGGGAATTGTATCCGTGACCGCCTCCAGATCGCCGTCATAAACCCTGATTGAGGTATGATTGATGTATGGGCTTCCATAATACTGACTGACAAGGATCAGATCACCCTTTTCAGTCACTTCAGCCTTCAGGTAGGAACGCGACAGGTTCTCTTCTGCGATTTGCTTTTTATGGGTGTAGCTGGCAATCCGCTCAAACTCCCCTTTCCCCATTACAAAGCGCTCCGCCAGACGGGCAATTCCGGCTCTGGCAGAGTCAAGTTCAATCTGTTTACGCTGAAAGATGTCCCAATGAATCTCCTTTTTCAGGTTTTGCGCCCCGTTGAGGGCGTACGCAGCTTTGGGATACAACCCGGCTATACTGTCGAGGTGCAGCAACGCACTCACCGTGTCGTGCTGCGCCAAAAACATCCTGGCTTGTTTAAGCTTTGCCGCAGCTCTCTCTTCCTGTGACGGACCACATCCAGCCACCATCAGCAGCAATGCCAGTCCTGTGTATTTCCAATTCATTTCATCGCATGTCAGTCGGGCAAAAATAACAAATCTCCCATCAATTTTTTCTATATCTTTCGGCATAAATTGTTTAAACGATGATCACGCTCACTCAACTGGAATATATTGTAGCCGTGGATACTTACCGGCATTTCGGGAAAGCTGCGGAGCAATGCTTTATTACACAGCCCACCCTTTCGATGCAAATCAAGAAGTTGGAAGAAGATCTGGGCGTGATCATCTTTGACCGGAGCAAACAACCGCTGATCCCAACCGATGTGGGGCAGCGGATTGTCGACCAGGCCAGGGTTGTGCTGATGCAGACCGAAGAGCTGAAGAATGTGATCAAGGATCATAAAAACCAGGTTTCCGGCGTACTGCGGATAGGGATTATTCCTACCCTGGCACCCTACCTCCTCCCCCTTTTCATCGGCAGGTATAAAAAAGCCTACCCCGACATCATCATCAGGGTGGAGGAACGGACCACGCAGCACATCATTGAGCTGCTCCACAAGGATTTGCTGGACGTAGGGATTCTGGTGACGCCTCTGAAGGAGGATAAGATCATTGAAAAACCGGTTTTTTACGAAGAAATGCTGGTGTACGCCCATCCGGCACACCCCATCCATGCCCTGAAGGAAATCACTCCCCGGGATATTGCCACCCCCGACATCTGGCTTTTGAGCGATGGCCATTGTTTTCGCAACCAGGTAGTCAACCTTTGCAGTTACATGAGCGGGGCAGGAGGGAGTCTCCCCTTCCAGTTTGAAGCAGGTTCGCTGGAAACCATCCTCAAGCTCGTGGACAGGGAGGGAGGTCTGACGCTGATTCCGGAACTCGCCAGAATGGAGATGAGCGACGACCGTAGAAAGAACATCCTTTCCTTCACCAACCTGAGTCCGTTGCGGGAAGTAAGCCTCGTATATTCCCGGTTGTTCGCCAAACACAAGCTTATCAACCTTTTATGGCGCGAAGTCAGAGAGTCAGTCCCGGCAGTTCTGCATCACCCGGAAAGGGGATCAATTGTGGAATGGAAGTAGGCTTTCCCCGTTTTTTAACATTGGAATCATTTTTTTTGGGACCTGCTCGCAAATTCAAAAAAACTTCTTTTCTTTGCACCGCCAAATTAAAAAGGTTTTTGAACAACAAAATCCGAAAAATGGCAAAAATTTACCTCCGGGTTTTGCCGGATTGTGAAAATAGATTATTTTTGCAGTCCGAAATTCCGGGAAGAATTCAAAACGGTCGGTTCATCTAAGGGTTAGGATTCAAGATTTTCATTCTTGCCATAGGGGTTCGAATCCCCTACCGACTGCAACTTTTTAAACAAAATTATAATGGCAAATCACAAGTCATCATTAAAGCGGATCAGGCAGACTGAAACAAAGCGGGTAGCCAACAGGTATTATGCAAAAACTACGCGTAATGCGATCAAGAAGTTCAGGCTTGAAACCAACAAGGAAGAAGCTGTCAAATTGTACCCCGAAGTTGTTTCGATGATTGACAAACTGGCAAAGCGGAATGTGATTCACAAGAACAAAGCATCGAATCTGAAATCGAAGCTGGCTTTGCAGATGAACCGGTTGTAAGGCAACAATTTCATAAAGAGACGAAAAAGGCCTCTCCTTATTAAGGAGGGGCTTTTTTTTGTTTTTTTTCTGCGGATGTGGTAACTTTGATAGGAACACAACAGAAGATCATGGACCCTTACCGCAAGTTAAACCTCAAAGAGTGGGCTGTGGAAGACCGCCCGCGTGAAAAGATGCTGACCAACGGACCCCGTGCGCTCAGCGATGCCGAGTTGATCGCCATCCTGATCGGGTCGGGAAATCCGGAGGAAACGGCAGTGGAACTCTCCAGGAGAATTCTCAATTCTGTTGGGAATGACCTGAACGACCTGAGCAGGAAAAACAGCGATTACCTGGTTCGTTTCAAGGGAATCGGGGAAGCCAAGGCCGTCAACATTCTGGCGGCCATGGAGCTGGGGCGCCGCAGAAAAGAGCGTGGAAATCCCGAAAAAACCGGAATCACCGGCAGCAACGATGTGGCACTACTCTTCACTCCCCTTTTGGGCGACCTCGACCACGAAGAGTTCTGGATTTTACTGCTTAACCGGAGCAACAAGGTGATCGACAAATTCATGGCCAGCAAGGGAGGCATCACGGGTACCGTCATTGATGTGCGCAGTATCATGAAAAATGGTGTCGAAAAAGTGGCCACCTCCATGATTTTGTGCCACAACCATCCCTCCGGAAACCTCACCCCCTCTGATGCCGACCTCCAGATCACCCGCAAACTCAAGGATGCCGGGAAAATAATGGATATCCAGGTACTCGACCACCTGATCATCACCCAGAATGGCTATTTCAGCTTTGCCGACAATGGCGTCCTGTGAAGAACAGCCACTTTGAGGCACCCTGCCGCGGGGATTTCATCCTTTATTGTATCTTTAACACCGCAAAAACTATGCGGAATGGTATTGGTATATGCAGATGAAAAATCTCCGCGGCTGGAATATACCGCCAGGTTGATTTTTCAGGAGATTCTCGGTTCGGAGGTGGAGATCACCACCGACATCCACGATTTCCGGATGGCCCTTCTGCCCAAAATCAACTATTCCCGCAACCGGACCGGAGATGAATTGTTCCTTCCCCCTGCATCGCTTCTCTTTTCCACGGGCACGGCCATACCGGCGGTGATTCCCGTTTCCTGCGGGGAGGAAACCGGTTTTTTCGCGACCCCCGCTGGTTCATTTTTGCCCTTTGACCCCTTTGCCTCAGCTTTCCTGATGGTATCACGAATGGAAGAATACGCTTCCGTGAAACGGGATGCCCATGGCAGATACCCTGCTGCTGAATCCATACTTCACAAACACAACCTGCTGGGAAAAGCGGTGGTGAACCGCTGGGCCCTGATGATCGCGGAAAAACTGGAAGAAAAAGAGGGGCGCCCCATTTTCCCTGCCCGGAAGTTCTCCTTTCTCTCCACAATCGATGTCGACAATGCCTGGGCGTACCGGAATAAAGGATTTTTGAGATCGGCCGCTTCCCTGACAGGAAAAATTCTCCGCAGGAATCTTCCGGGAATAAAGGAACAAATAAATGTATGGACTGGTAAGAGAACTGATCCTTACGATACCTACCCTTTTCTTACCAATATTTTCCAGGGACATGAAGAACAGGTTCGTTTTTTCTTTCTCCTTGGTGATTTTGCGCGGTACGACCGGCAGGTATTTTGGAAAAATTCCGAATTCCAGGGTTTGATCCGCGAAATAACCCGGAAATACAGGACAGGGCTCCACCCCTCCTATTCCGCTTCATCCGGACCTTCGGCCCACCTGATCCGGAAAGAAAAAGAGCGCCTGGAAAAAATAACGGGAGAAGAGGTCACCCTGAGCCGTTACCACTTCCTCCGCTTCCGGTTCCCTGAAAGTTACCGGATGCTGACTGAAGCAGGCCTCACCGATGATTTTTCAATGGGCTACCCCGATATGCCCGGATTCAGGGCAGGGATCGCTACTCCCTTTTATTTTTATGACCTCCTGCGAGAAGAAGCTACCCGGTTGCTGATCCATCCCTTCCAGGTGATGGATGTGACCCTGCAACTGTACCTCGGATTGACACCCGGGGAGGCCCTTGAAAAAATCAGGACACTGATGGAAGAAGTAAAGCACTGCGGAGGAACTTTCTGCAGCATCTGGCACAACGAATCGCTGTCTGACCAGGGAACCTGGAAGGGATACCACCAGGTATTCGAGTCTATGAACGAAACCGGATTCCGCTATGGAAACGAATAACCGGAATCATCCCAGGTGGATAAAACAGGATAAACTGGATGTTCCCCGGTACGACAGGTGCATTAATGAAGCCGGCAACACTCCGGTTTACGCCACTTCCTGGTTTCTCACCCTCATGGCCGGCAGGTGGGATGTACTTGTATACGGCGACTTTGAATACGTGATGCCGGTCCCCAACCGGAGAAAATGGGGGATCGCCTATGTGTACCCACCCGTATTCGCCCAATATTTGGGGATCTTCCCTGCACCACCTCCTGAAGTCATGCAGGAGTTTTACCAGGCCCTGGCCGCCCGTTTCAGGTACATCCAATACCAGACCGGTGACCGGGAGGAAGCAAAATCAGCGGAAGGATTTACAATTAAGGAACACCATACCCGCATTTTGCCCCTGGAAAGTGATTACCCCGTCCTCGCAAAAGGATATGACGACTATATTACCCAGAATCTGAAAAAGGCATTTCTGAACAAGGTAAGCGTCGCCACAGAAACCGACCCTGAGGTGTTCTTCAACCTGCAAAAAGAGTCCAAAGAGATTCCGGTTCCCGCTGAAAGCTGGAAGCGGTTCCGGAAACTGATGGAGGCTACCCTGCCAAATGGTATTGGAAAACTTTACTGCGCCAAAACCCTTCAGGGGGAAATTCTTACCGCCGCCTTTTTCCTGGTTTGGAAAAATCAGGCTTACTATATGGCGGTCTGCAACAGCCGTCACGGCAGAGACCTCCGGGGAGGATTCGCCCTGCTCGACCGTTTCATCAGTGACCACGCGGGGAGCAACCTGCTTTTCGACTTCGAAGGGTCCTCGGTAGAGGGGGTCGACCGCTTCTTCGCCGCCTTCGGATCCGCCAAAAAACCATATTTTGTCCTTACCCTTAACCGACTGCCCCGGATGCTGAGGCTGATCAAAAAATAACGGATATGGCAGTAAGAGATCTGATCAGAGAAACAACCGGTGTTCTGGCCGCTCCCTGGCCGGTGAAAGCCCTGGTGGCTGCCACCCGGCAACCCCTGATCCTCCCCTTTTACCATTCCGTGAGCGATGAGCGGGCTCCCCATCTGGCAAATGTCCTGCAAATCCGCAATGTGAGAACTTTCAGGGCTGACCTCGACTTTTTTCTTCGCCATTACGAACCGGTAGATGCGGCAACCCTTGTAAAAATAACCGACACCACCCTGCCCCTCAGAAAGCCTGCCTTTCATCTCTCCTTCGACGACGGATTAAAGGAAATTGTCACCCTCGTGGCTCCCATCCTGAGGGAAAAGGGAATTCCGGCCACTTTCTTTCTGAATACCGGCTTCATCGGTAACCGCGATCTCTTTTATCGTTTCAAGGTATCCATCCTTCTGGAAAGGATTCCGGGAATCACGGAAATTGTCAGCAAGGCGGTGAACGCCCTTCTCGACCAGCGAAAGATCATGGGCCCCACCCTGCACCATAGGCTGCTATCCGTATCCTATTCCCACAGGGATGTACTGGAAGAGATGGCATCCCTCATGGACTTCAGCTTCCGCGAATATCTGGCCGGCCACCCCGTCTATCTTGATGAAAATGACATCCGCAATTTGCTGGCACAAGGATTTACAATTGGTGCCCACAGCCACGACCATCCCGGATTCAGGGAAATTTCAACCGAAGAACAACTCCTCCAGGTGAAAACGAGTACCAAAATCCTGAAGGAGAATTTCGGCATTTCACAGCTTTTCTTCTCATTCCCCTTTTCCGATGAAAAAGTGTCCAAATCCTTTTTTGAAATGCTCTATCCGCCCGAAGGAGATGTGGAGCTGTCGTTTGGAATTTCAGGTCTGAAAAAAGAGGAGCAACCCCGCCATTTCCACCGCATTCCCATGGAGACAGGAGATTCATCAGCGATGCGCATCGTGAAAGGTGAATACCTTTACTATCTCCTGAAAATGCCATTCTGCAAAAACAAAATCACGAGGAACTGATCATGCATAAAATTATAAGGAACCTTTTCACGGAACGGCAACGCATTGAACTGCTGATGTGGGGGATGCGGTTTAAAAGCCTGGCCTATATCGGAGACACCTTTTACTGCAATTGCTGCCACAAAACTTTCAGCAAATTTCTTCCATACGGGTACAAGCCACGACCGAACGCCCTTTGTCCGTGGTGCCATTCGCTGGAGAGGACCCGTCTTTTGCTTTGCTACCTCGAAAGGGAAACCTCAGTTTTCACTCCTGGGAAGAAAATCCTCCATTTTGCCCCCGAGCGGATGATACGCAAAAAGATCAGGCAAAAAGCGCGCAGGGGAGATTATATTGCAGCAGACCTCAATCCGGCTTTGGGCGACATGGTGGTGGATATCACCCGGATTCCCTTTCCGGAGAATCATTTCGACTACATCATCTGTTCGCACGTGCTGGGCCATGTGCCTGATGAAGCCAAAGCCATCGATGAAATGTACCGGGTGCTGAAACCTGGCGGAGAGGCCCTTGTGATGACTGTGATCGACCTCCTTAATCCGGCCACTTTTGAAGATCCGTCATTGACCAGCCCGGAAGAGCGGCTGGCCCAATACGGGGAGCCCGACCTGGTCAGGCTTCATGGCACCGATTTCGGGATCCGGTTAAAAAGGGCAAACTCAGAGGTGCAGGAAATTGATTATTCCCAACGACTCACAGAAGCAGAAAGAAGACGGCTCAGCACCGGAAACCGGGAGCGGGAACTGATCTTCCGGTGCATAAAAATAAACTTATAGTGTAATTCAGAAAAAAAAGAAGTTCAATGGAAATTATCATCACGGGCAACCGCAATTCAATGATCGACGAGTACCTGGGGGAGATCAGGGACATTGCCATTCAAACCGATCCGATGCGTTTCAGGGAGAATCTGCAGCGGTTGGGGGAGATCTTCGGATACGAGATCAGCAAAACGCTCCGGTATGAAGTAACAGAGGTGACCACTCCACTGGGGGTTGCCCGGGTACCCAAACTGGCGCAGCAGCCGGTTCTGGCCACCATTCTCAGGGCCGGGCTTCCGATGCACCAGGGAATGCTGCGTATCTTCGACAGGGCTGAGAACTGCTTCATCTCGGCCTACCGGAAATACACCGAAGACCACAGCTTTGCCATTGAATTTGAATACATGTCATCCCCTTCGCTGGACGGCAAGGTGGTGATCCTCTCCGATCCGATGCTCGCATCGGGTATGTCGATGGAGATCAGCTACCACGCCCTTCTCAGCAAGGGAAATCCCTCACACATTCATCTGGTCTCCCTGATCGCCAGTCAGCAGGGAGTGGATTACATCAGGGAAAAGATTAAAGATCCGAAGGTAACACTCTGGCTGGGAGCCGTAGACGGGGGCATGACACCGAAATCCTATATCGTTCCCGGACTGGGCGATGCCGGAGATCTGGCCTTCGGAGCGAAGATAGATTCAAAATAAAAGATCCGGATTTAATCCATTCCGGCAGTGCCGGTGGGGTAAATTCGCACCAGTACCGGGCTGACTTGCCGGACTGCTTTCCAGGGTCAGAACTTTTCAAAGATTCCCAGTCCGAAAAGGGCGAAGTCACACTTTATAGGATCGGCAGGGTCAAAACTGCGTAACACGCCGGTCACTTCCTCCACGGCTCTCCGGTCATTCTGTTTTCTGGTACTTTTTATTTATTTTCGTAATCAAACAATGGAACAGATGGTCAGCTTTAAGGTCACAATCTTTTAATTGCGTCCCGAAGGGACAACTTATTTCAGCCCAAGGCAACGCCTTGGGTAACAATTGATCGGAATATTATGATGCGCCCTGAAAGGGCAACTTAACTTATAAACCATGGCCCAATCATTATCCAAACTTTATATTCACATCATTTTCCATATCAAGAATTCCTGTGTTCATATTCGCAATGAAGACAAAAGCCGTCTTTACTCCTACATAGGAAGTATCATAAAAGATAATGGCACCATTCCGGTTATCATTAACGGGACAAATAATCATGTGCACATTTTGTGTATCATGTCCAAAAATGTATGTCTGGCCACTTTGACTGAAGAAATTAAACGGAATAGCAGCAGATGGATAAAGACACTTGATCCATATTATGCGAAATTCTACTGGCAAGGGGGGTATTCCGGATTTTCAATTAGTCCTGCATTGGTTCAAAAAACCAGAAAGTACATTGAAGAGCAGGAAGAGCATCACAGAAAGCGGACGTTTGAAGAAGAATTGATATTGTTTCTGAAGGAATATGAAATTGATTACGATCAACGGTATTTGTTTACTGATTGATTTGCCCTTACAGGGCGCATTGGCTAATTCCCGATCATTTTACCCAAGGCGTTGCCTTGGGCCAGATTGAAAAAGGCTTTCAGCCTTTCGTTCCTGGGATCTGACTGTTTGTGTTTCCATCGGATATTGCAACAATGAATATGATTTTTCCCTCCTTTACCTAATACCGCACAAAATGTCACAAGTCAGGATACATTGTTCCGGGTTTGGGCGATGCGGGGGACCTGGCTTACGGTGCGAAAATAGACTCCAAATAGTCCAGAAATTCCCTGATTTCCGGAAGGATCATTGTTCGATGACTCCGTCTTTGATATGGATGATCTTGTCGCTCCGCTCGGCAAAGGAGTCGTCGTGGGTAACAATGACGAAGGTCTGGCCAAAATCATTGCGGAGGGTAAAAAGCAGATCGTGGAGTTCGTCACGGTTTCTGGAGTCGAGATTTCCGGAAGGTTCGTCAGCGAGGACCACAGCAGGCTGGTTAACCAGTGCCCTTGCCACAGCCACCCTTTGTTTTTCGCCCCCCGACAATTGGGAGGGTTTATGGTGAAAACGGCCACCAAGTCCCAGATAGTTCATCAACTCCCTGCTGCGGGTTTCGGCTTTTGTCCTTGAAGATCCGGCAATGAACGCCGGTATCATCACATTTTCGAGTGCCGTAAATTCAGGAAGTAAATGATGGAACTGAAAAACAAAACCCAGTTTCAGGTTTCTGAATCTGCTGAGTTCCTTTTCTCCCATTGCCGACACATCCTGTCCCCCGATTATAACCCTGCCTTCATCGGCTGGGATCAGCGTGCCCAGAATCTGAAGCAGGGTAGTTTTTCCAGCCCCGCTGGCCCCGACTATGGAATACAATTTCCCTGAGGGAACTTCCAGATTGATGCCCTTCAGCACCTGAAGCTCCCCAAACGACTTTTTGATATGCTCAGATTTTACCATCAGGGATTTTTAGTCAGGACACAACACAATCTGTGACGGTCAATCGATATAGGTATCATTGACCTGACCGGTGATCTGATCCGCTTCTTTTTTCACATCATCAGACACGGCATTCAGGTCTTTCTTGATATCCGAGGTGCTCTGGTCAATTTCCCGTTTGATTTCATTGGTCGCTTTTTTGAATTCCCGCATTCCCTTTCCAAGTGTTCTGGCCACATCAGGAATTGCTTTCGCCCCGAAAAGCAGCAAAATAACCAGCACAATCACAATGATCTCACTTCCGCTCATAACAAAACCGTATTTGGCGTATTGGTAAATTATGCATTACATCAAGGCCTCCTGCTTTGAATGTGTCAGGAGGGCACCATTTCACTGTTTAAAGTTCCTGCGCTACTTCAACTTCCACGAACGACTCAATGTTGTCGCCCACTTTAAGGTCATTGAAATTGTCGATATTCAGACCGCATTCGTAGCCGTTTTTCACTTCTCTCACATCTTCCTTGAATCTTTTCAGCGACCCCAGGTTACCCGTGTAAATGACGATGCCGTCGCGGATAATCCTGATCTTGCTGTTGCGGGAGATTTTTCCGTCGCGGACAATACAGCCTGCCACTGTTCCCACCTTGGTTACTTTGAAGATTTCAATTATTTCGAGTGTACCTGTGATCTCCTCCTTGATTTCGGGTGAGAGCATACCCTGCATAGCTGCCCTGATTTCATTGATGGCGTCGTAGATAATGGAATACAACCGGATATCGATCTGTTCCTTTTCTGCCAGTTTGCGTGCACTCAGGGATGGGCGGACCTGGAATCCCACCACTACCGCTTCGGAAGCCGAAGCCAGCATGATGTCAGATTCAGAGATTTGCCCGACTGCTTTGTGGATCACGTTCACCTGGATCTTTTCTGTCGACAACTTAATCAGCGAATCGGAGAGGGCTTCGATGGAACCATCGACGTCGCCCTTGACGATCAGGTTGAGTTCCTGGAAGTTGCCAATGGCGATACGGCGGCCGATCTCGTCGAGGGTGATATGTTTCTGGGTACGCAAACCCTGTTCGCGGGCCAGCTGTTCCCGCTTGTTGGCAATTTGGCGGGCATCCCTTTCAGCCTCCATCACGTGGAATTTTTCACCTGCCTGGGGGGCGCCGTCGAGTCCCAGAATGATCACCGGTTCGGATGGACCCGCCGCATCGATTTTAACATTCCGTTCATTGAACATGGCCTTGACATGCCCGAAATGCTGGCCTGCCAGCACCACATCCCCCACCTTCAGGGTACCTGACTGCACCAGCATGGTGGCCACAAAGCCCCTGCCCTTGTCAAGTGATGATTCGATGATATTTCCGCTCGCATTTTTGTTGGGGTTGGCTTTCAGGTCGAGCATTTCCGCCTCCAGAAGCACCTTCTCCAGGAGTTCATGAACGCCGGTTCCTTTTTTAGCCGAGATGTCGTGCGACTGGTATTTTCCTCCCCACTCTTCCACAAGGTAGTTCATATTGGCCAGGGCCTCCTTGATCTTTTCAGGGTTGGCACCAGGTTTGTCAATTTTGTTGATGGCAAAGACAATGGGAACGCCGGCTGCCGATGCATGGTTGATGGCCTCAATGGTCTGGGGCATCACGCTGTCGTCGGCAGCCACAATGATGATCACAATATCAGTCACCTGGGCACCACGTGCTCTCATGGCCGTAAAAGCCTCATGTCCGGGAGTGTCCAGGAAGGTAATCTTCCGTCCGTCGGGAAGCTTCACATTGTAAGCCCCGATATGCTGGGTAATCCCTCCGGCTTCCCCGGCAATCACGTTGGTATTCCGGATATAGTCGAGCAATGAGGTCTTTCCGTGGTCAACATGTCCCATCACCGTAATCACGGGCGGACGCGGATGAAGATCTTCGGGACTGTCTTCCTTCTCTTCAATCGCCTCCTGAATGGCCACGCTCACAAATTCCACCTTGTAGCCGAATTCGTCGGCTACCACGGACAAGGTTTCGGCATCCAGCCGCTGATTAATCGACACAAAAAGTCCAAGACTCATGCAGGTGGAGATAATCCTGGTCACCGGGACGTTCATCATGGTGGCCAATTCGTTGACTGTCACAAATTCAGTCATCTTCAGGATATTCTTCTGCTGGTCCTTCAATTCAGCTTCCGCAGCAGCCCGCTCCGTATAGATGGCCCGCTTTTCACGCCGGTATTTCGATCCTTTTGATTTGGTCCCTTTGGTGGTCAGACGGGCCAAAGTATCCTTGATCTGCTTTTGTACGTCTTCTTCATTGACCTCTTTCTTGAGGAGTTTCTTTTTCTTGGCAGGTTTCTTGGCTTCCTCGGCCTTTTTGTGGTCATCCTGCGGTTTGGCGGGTACATTCACCCGCTCAGTATCTTTCTGGATCCGTTTGCGTCGTTTTTTGCGCCGGTCCCTGTCCCCTTCAGGGGTAGTACTCTTTCTTTCCTTCTCCACAGGAAGGTCGATTTTCCCCACGATGGTCAGACCGGCAAGTTTGTCCGCTTTCGCCTTGATAAGCTCCGGCTCCTGGGGCGCCGCCACTTCAGGTTTTACTTCCGGAATTGGCTCACTCTTCCTGCGGCTCTCCTTTTCCTGAAGAATCCGCTGCTTCCTTTCCTTGTCCTTTTCTTCCCTGCTCTTCTTGTCGGGCCTTGTCTTCGAATTCAGTTGATCCAGATCAATTTTCCCCACAACCCTGGGTTCGTCCATCCGGGGTACATCAAGCGGGATATGCTCCTGATCCGGAGTGGCGACTACCGGCTCCTCCTCTTTGGTTTCGACGGCAATTTCAGGCACAGGTATGGGTTCTTCAACCGGTGCGGGCTCAGGAGCAGGAATCGTCACCTCAACGGGTTCTTCCTTAACCGGTTCTTCTTCCTTTTTCTTCTGCACATGGACAGCTGGCTTCCGGACAGGTTTTTCCTCGGGTTTGTCGGCTGCTTTCTTCTTAGCCCCGGATAGATCATCCAGATCGATCTTGTCAACCACCTTAAAGGGTTTTATAAATGCCTCCCTGGGAATCTCTTCGGGTTGAACGGCAGGTTTTGCCTTTTCCTTAGGCTGCGCGATCGCTGCAGCCGCTGTCTTTTTCAAATCCCTGACTTCAAGGATGTCGTCGGGATAATCCTCATCCTGCTCATCCTTTTTGGCAATGTCGTCGAGGGTAATCACCTCTTTTTTGGGCCGTAGCTGGCGAAGCGTAATCTGCTCCGATTCCCTTTTAACCTTGACGTCACTTTTATACTCCTTTTCCAGAAGCAGGCATACATCTTCAGGCACCTTGGTATTTGGATTCGGATCGATCACAATATTTTTCTTGTGCAGAAATTCCACAATCGTCTGAATCCCTACATTAAATTCTTTTGCCAATTTACTTAACCGCTGCGCGTTGCCTAAAACCATATTTCTTGTTATAAATTTTGCACTGCCCCAAAAACAGTCAATGACCCTTGTAGCCTTTGTTTACGGACTGCAGGGTCCGATTTCCAGACTTATTGTTCAAATTCAGACCTGAGAATCCGCCTGACCTCATCGATCGTCTCTTCTTCCAGATCGGTACGGGTAATCAGATCTTCGCGTGAAATATTCAGCACATTCTTGGCTGTATCACAACCAATGGCTTTCAGTTCGTCCAGAATCCAGCTTTCAATTTCATCTGCGAACTCATCCAGGTTCACATCCTCGTCATCCTCCTCTATCTCACGATACACATCAATTTCATATCCGGAGAGCTGGCTGGCAAGTTTGATGTTGAGTCCTCCCTTTCCGATGGCCAATGAAACCTGGTCGGGTTTAAGGTATACCTCAGCCCGCTTGGATTGTTCCAGAATCCGGATGGAACTGATTTTGGCAGGACTCAATGCCCGCTTGATGTACAACTGCAGGTTGGAAGAGTAATTGATCACATCGATATTTTCGTTGCGCAGTTCCCTGACAATTCCATGAATCCTTGATCCTTTCATCCCCACACAGGCTCCTACCGGATCGATCCGTTCGTCATACGACTCCACAGCTACTTTGGCCCTTTCGCCCGGAATCCGGACTATCTTTTTAATGGTGATCAATCCGTCGAAAATTTCCGGTATCTCCAGTTCAAATAACCTTTCCAGGAAAATCGGGGAAGTACGCGAAAGGATAATCAGCGGAGTATTGTTACGGAGTTCCACTTTGATGACCACCGCTCTCAGGGAATCGCCCTTCCGGAAATAATCCGAGGGAATTTGTTCATTTTTGGGAAGAATCAGTTCATTCCCTTCATCGTCCAGTACAAGTATCTCCTTTTTCCAAACCTGGTATACTTCTCCGGTAATGATATCGCCTATCCGTTTCTTGTATTTCCCGAAAATATGGTCTTTTTCGAGTTCCATGATCTTGCTGGCCAGATTCTGACGCAGGTTTAAAATGGCACGCCTTCCAAAATCAGCAAATTTAACCTCATCTGTTACATCCTCTCCAACTTCATAGTCCTCATCGATCTTTTTGGCCTCTGATAGGGAAATCTCTTTTGCAGGATCTTCTATCAACCCGTCTTCCACGACAACCCTGTTCCTCCAAATTTCGAAATCACCCTTGTCGATGTTAATGATCACATCGAAATTCTCATCGCTTCCGAACTGCCGGATCAAAACACTCCGGAAGGCATCTTCCAGAACACTCATCATGGTAGCCCTGTCAATGTTCTTTAATTCCTTGAATTCGGAAAAGGTATCAATAAGGTTCATGTTCTCCATTGTTCCGATACTATTTAAATGAAATAACAACTTTAGCTTTTCTGATCTCATCATATCCGAGGGGAACCATCCTGGTTACCGCCTGCTTCTTCTTTTCACCTTCCTTTTTCTCCATTTGAGTGACTTCGAGCAAAATTCCCTTTTCATCAGCCTCCACAAGTTTTCCCTTGAATCCGGAACTCTCCCCCGTTGTCACTTCCAACTCACGGCCAATGTTTTTCAGGTACTGCTCCTTCACCTTAAAATACTGGTCTATTCCGGGTGAAGAAACCTGCAACTCAAAGTCCTCCTGCTCCCGGTCGAGGTGGCCTTCAATGTGACGGCTCATCTCCACACACTGGTCAATCGTCAAACCGTCAAAACTGTCAATCTCCACATGGATCGCGTTGGTTGCACTCACACGGACATCCACCAGAAACATCCGGTCTTTCAGCACCTCGCTGACCAATTCCAATATTTTCTCTCTTGCAATCATTCTCTGTAATAAAATAGGGGACATTCGTGCCCCCTACCCTCTGCCTGCCAATAAATTTCGGTGCAAAGTTAATAAAAATCCGGAAATATTCAACGCTCCTCTTAATTTGTACCAACCGAAAGGATTGGTTGTTAATAATTTTACTCTAATTTTGCAGCGCTAAATAATTAAGAGATGAAGTTTAGAGCCGAAGAAATTGCCCTTTTTCTTAACGGAGAAATTATGGGCGATCGGAATGTCTCAGTATCAATGATTTCTAAGATTGAAGAAGGAAAACCAGGGAGCCTTTCTTTTTTATCCAATCCGAAATATGAGCCTTATCTGTATGATTCGGAAGCCTCAATCATTCTGGTCAACAGGGATTTTATTCCAAGGCGTGAGTTCAGTGCCACCCTTATAAAAGTCGAGGATGCATACCAGGCACTGGCCTCGTTGTTACAAATGTACCTTCAGGCAAAGGCTGTTGCCAAAACAGGGATTGAACAACCCTCCTTTATCCACGAAACCGCCACTTTAGGTGAAGATGTCTATTTCGGCGCTTTTGCCTATGCCGGCAAAAACGTGAAAATCGGGAAAAGGGTAAAAATTTATCCCCAGGTTTTCATCGGGGATGACGTGACCATTGGTGACGACACAGTGCTCTATTCGGGAGCCAAAGTGTACGATGAATCCCAAATCGGGGCAAGGTGTATCATCCACTCAGGAGCGATAATCGGGTCTGACGGATTTGGCTTTGCACCCCAGAAAGACGGGACTTATCTGAAGATTCCCCAGGTGGGGACGGTCATCCTGGAAGACGATGTGGAAATCGGGGCCAACACAACCATTGATTGCGGAACCATGGGCCCCACAATTATCAGGAAGGGGGTAAAACTCGACAACCTGATTCAGATCGCCCATAACTGCGAAGTAGGTGACCACACGGTTATGGCAGCCCAGACCGGTCTGGCCGGAAGTACCAGGATAGGAAAACATTGCCGCTTCGGAGGGCAGGTAGGTCTGGCCGGTCACCTCACTGTGGGCGACAATGTCCAGATAGGAGCCCAAAGCGGAGTTGTCAAAGATGTCAAATCCGATGAAACCCTTCTGGCATCCCCGGCAATCGACTACAAACAGGCTCTTCGCATGTATTCAATCATGAAAAACCTGCCACAACTGAGACAGGAACTGATAGATTTGCAAAAAGAGATCAGAAAGATCAACGAAACCATCTTAAAGAAAACAGAATAGACCAGCTATGGCACAAATGCAGCAAACCCTGTCTACTCCTTTTGTCGTTACCGGCAAGGGACTGCATACAGGTGTGAATGTGACAATGAGGTTCTTACCAGCCCCGGTCAATCATGGTTTTAAATTCAAGCGAATCGACCTGCCCGGTCAACCGGTAATCGAGGCCGATGCCAACCTGGTTGTTGACACCTCAAGGGGAACACTCCTCGAAAAGGACGGTGCCCGGATCGGAACCATCGAACATGCCCTGGCAGCCCTTGTCGGAATGGGCCTCGACAATGTGATGATAGAGGTGAACAATGAAGAAGCCCCTATCATCGATGGAAGTTCCAGGATTTTTGTGGAAAACATCGAAAAAGCAGGAATCACCCGACAGGATGCAGAGCGGCAATACCTAGAAATCAGGGAAAAACTGGTTTTCCGGGACGAAAAAACAGGGTCGGAACTGATTGCCCTTCCCGACGAAGATTACAGTCTTAACGTCTTGATTTCCTTTAATTCGCGGGTTCTTCACAACCAGTTTGCCACCCTGAACTCCATTTCGGATTTCAAAACTGAAATTGCCAATTGCCGCACTTTCGTTTTCCTCCACGAATTGGAATTCCTCCTTAAACACAACAATCTGATCAAAGGCGGGGACCTGAGCAGCGCCATTGTCATCATCGACAAAGACATTTCGCAGGAAGAACTCGACAAATTGGCCGATTTGTTCAACCACGAACATGTGGCCGTCAAAAAAGAGGGTATCCTGAACAATGTGGACCTCCATTTCGACAATGAATGTGCCCGGCACAAATTGCTGGATGTGATTGGCGATCTTGCGCTTACCGGCCGGCACATCAAAGGTAGGATCATTGCCACCAAACCCGGGCACGGGGCCAACACCATGATGGCCAAAGCCCTGAAAAAAGCACTCCTGCAACAGCAGAATGATGCCCCTGAATACGACCCCAACAGTGAATCGGTAATGGACATCGTCAGAATTGCTGAATTTCTGCCTCACCGCTATCCGTTCCTGATGGTCGATAAAATCATCGGAGTCAGCGAAAACCAGATTGTGGGCGTAAAAAATGTCACCATCAACGAACCCTATTTCCAGGGCCATTTCCCCGGAGAACCAGTCATGCCAGGGGTCCTTCTCGTGGAAGCAATGGCTCAAACCGGAGGACTGCTCATCCTGAGCCAGCTCGAAGGCAAATATTCCACCTATTTTATCCGGATCGACAATGTGAAGTTCCGGAAAAAGGTAATCCCGGGCGACACCCTGATTTTTAAGCTGGACCTGATCTCACCCATCAGAAGGGGAATAGCCATGATGCGCGGACTTTGCTACGTTGGCGATAAAATAGTGGCCGAAGGAGAATTTATGGCCCAGATTGTCAAAAATCAAAACAATTAAATATCCCATTTTGCTATCATGAAACAACCTTTAGCGTATGTTCATCCCGAATCGAATGTGGCGGAGAATGTAGTCATTGAACCTTTTGTGACCATCGACAAGGATGTGGTTATCGGTGAAGGAACCCGGATTGGGTCCAACGTTACCATCCTTCCCGGAACACGAATCGGAAAAAATTGTAAAATATTCCCCGGAGCAGTTATTGGCGCAGTACCCCAGGATCTGAAATTCAGGGGTGAATATTCCACAGTGGAAATCGGAGACAATACCACCATCCGTGAATTTGTTACCGTCCACCGTGGAACTTCGGCAAAGGGAAAAACCATCGTGGGCAACAACTGCCTGCTGATGGCCTATGTTCACGTGGCCCACGACTGCGTCGTCGGGAATAATGTGATCCTGGTAAACAATACCCAACTGGCCGGTGAGGTAATTATCGACGACTATGCAATCCTCGCAGGGATGGTGGCCGTCCACCAGTTCGTGCATGTGGGTTCCCACGTGATGATTGCCGGAGGATCCCTGGTGCGTAAGGACGTACCCCCTTTCATTAAAGCCGGGCGTGAACCGCTTTCTTATGTGGGCATCAACTCCATCGGCCTGCGCAGAAGAAATTTCTCCAATGAAAAAATCAGGGAGATCCAGGACATATACCGTTATATCTACCAGAAAGGGCTCAACACTTCCCAGGCTGTAGAGGTCATCGAAGCGGAGATGCCTGCCTCACCTGAACGGGATGAAATCCTCCTCTTTATCAAAGACAGCAAGCGGGGTATCATCAGGGGGTACTTCCCTGACTGATTACGCAGCCTGAATTCCTTGCTTCTTCAGCAAACAGTTTGAGATTAACCTGCCCACTGACTGTCAGTCAGTGAGTTTGTCGGCATGTGCCGGTTTTAACAGGAACAGTTGCAACACCACGGCCAACAGTACGGGAATGGCTAGCAGAGCCAGGTCCTTGCCCAAGTTGCCGGCATCGGTCGATTTTCCCAGCCAACTGGTAATGAAAGCCCCGGCAAATACTCCCGTCATGTTCATCAGTCCGTAACCAGCAGCCCTGTGGCGCGGGGAAACGAACTGACAGAGGATGGGCATATTGTTGGCATCGAACATCCCGAAGCCTATGCCGAAAAGAATCCCTCCCCCGATGATGGGCAAAAGGGATTGCCCGAATCCAAGAAAGAAAAGAGCAGGAATAGTAAGTGACAGCCCGATGGCTCCGGTAAAGATGCGGCCCCTGAGGTTCCGGGCAATCCACCGGTCAGCCAGGATACCCCCGCCAATTACCCCGGCAAAAGAGGATAGAGCAATGGTAATGGTACTCAGGGGACCCGCCTTCGACATATCGATCAACAGACTCTCGGAAAAAAGTGTAGGCAGCCAGTTTTTAATGGCCCATCCGGGGAAACTGGGAGCGGCAAAATAAAAGAGGATCACCCAGAAACTGATGGTTCCCAGCAACATCCCCAGGCTATTTTTGATTGATGCCCATCCGGAGGAGGCAGGTGATTTTTTCAGAGGTGTGGTATTATCCCGGCTCTCCCGGTTTTCATGAAGCAGAAAAACCAGCACCATACTATAAATTACCCCGATCAGGCCAAAACTGTGAAAAGCGGTCTGCCACGACCAGGTATGAGCCACTGTGGCGCCAAAACCACCCAGCGCCTGTCCCACATACAGCCCTGTCATATGAATCCCCACAGCCAGCGAACGGGTCGTCCCCCGGTGGTAGTCGGCAATCAACGCCAGTCCTGCGGGAATGTAAAGCGCCTCACTAACCCCCATGATGGCGCGCAGTACATACAACTGATTGAAACTGGTGCAGTACCCCATCGTCAGGGTCACAAATGACCAAACTGCGAGGCTCCCGACAATCAGCCACTTCCGGTTAATCCTGTCGGCTATTAAACCCGCCATGGGGCTCATCAATCCGTAAATCCAGAGGAAAACCGCCATCAGCCGGCCAAAATTCTCCGCTGTTTCCAATTCGCGGATATCGCCCATCATGGCTACTTTCATTGTCGACAACATCTGCCGGTCCATGTAATTCAAAAGGGCCACTCCCCACAACAGGGCAACTACCACCCAGGGGTACCACGGTTTTTGTTTTAAATTCATCGTCTTTTTTATTAGGAACGTTGAACGTTGAGACAAGGCATGCCTTGTCTCTATATTTTTTCAAGGGTGTTATATACCTGGTACAATCCCCGTGGTACGTGGAAAAACCCTTTCCATTTGCCGCCTTTCAAGGGAAGCAAAACCTCACCGCGGCGGTTCAGGTAGCCGTACCACTCCCCGAATTCCGGATCGGGGAAGTGCGACCAGGTATAGTTGTGGACCTTTTCAAACCACGTCAGACAACGGGGATTCCCGGTGAGCTGGTATCCCTTGGCCAGGGTGATCAGCGTTTCCATATGGACCCACCACAGCTTCTGGTCCCACTCAAGCTGCTGGACGGGATGCCCCTTGATATCCATGAAATAAAAGATGCCGCCGTATTGTTTATCCCAGCCGTATTCCAGGGTGCGCAACGCAATTTCAACCGCCTTTTCAGCAAGGTCGGGCCGTTTAAGGCGCATCGAGAGATCCATAATAAACCACATGGCCTCGATGGCATGGCCGGGATTCAGAAGCCTCCCCTCAAAGGAATCGTTGAAACTTCCGTCGGGATTCACATTTTCGAGGATCAACCCCGTTTCGGGCTGGTAAAATACCTCCATCACCTCGTGAAGTACCTGGTAGATGGTCTCCTCCACCCTCTCCGGGGTGAGAAGATGCTCGATCTCCAGGGAGAGGTTGCAGAGGATCATGGGCAGGGAGAATCCCTTCAGTGGCCGGGTTCCAGGGACTGCCTTGCTGAAACGGCCTTTGGGGTTGCCTGAACGACCAAGTATCTTCTCAAAGGTTTTCAGGGCAATTTCACCATATTGTTCATCTCCGGTGGCGCGGAAAAGCTGACCGAAAGCCATGGTGGCAAAACAGTCGCTGAAAATGTTATAAGGCTCTACCAATGGTCTCCCTTCCCGGGTGAGGGAAAAATACCAATTGAGGTTGCCGTCATGTCCATACTTTTGCAGAAAACCAGACCCGTGAAGGGCTGCCTGTAGCCATTCGGGCCGCTGCTCCACACGGTTGTATAACGAGGAGAACATCCACACCTCACGGCCCTGGAGCCATATAAACTTATCGGTATCAAAAACATTACCCTGCCGGTCGAGACAGGTGAAATAGCCACCATACTCCCTGTCAAACGAATGCTTTTCCCAGAAAGGGATCACGTTGCCGAGGAGTTCAGCCTTGTATTGCTGACTTAAAGTTTTAAGTTCCATGTGCGATTCTTTTGGTTTACTTTCTTGCGCAACAAAGTACAAAGGAGACAATTATTCCTGAAACTTCAGCGCTGTAATCTGAGGTGTTCTGACACCGGGACGGATCTCTCCCGAGGGAATGATGACCAGGTCGTTCCAGAAAAACGCTGTCGTGGTGGCGGGAAATCCCTCTTCCGCTTCACCAATTTTAATCCAGTTTTTATTCACGGTATTGAATACCAGTACGTCGCGGGTAAATCCGGGATGGTTGCTCAGCAGGGTATCCTTCTCCTGCAGAAGCCGTTGTTTCAGGGAGTCCTCCGCCACAGTTATCGCATTGTTCAGTTTTTCGGTCCGGTTAAACCAGATCCCCGGATCGCCGCCGAACAGCACGATCTGGTTTTTCCCCGCGGCTATTCCCGTTCCCGCCGACAAGGCAAGCGGTTTTCCATCCGGGGCAATCTCCCCTTCACGGGTCCATGTGGCGGAAGAGGGCTTAAACTTCCAGATGTCACTGAAAAAGGTATGTACCTCCGTGGTTTTATTTCTTCCCCCCAGCACATAGATGCAGGTTTCACTACCATCGGACCTGGCCACCACCACACTATGCGACATGGCTACGGGCAGAGGCGGCAGGGATTGCCACCGGGTTGCCTCCTCATCCAGATGAAGCACAAGAAAATGGTCAACCGCACCGGCAGAGTCGAGTCCCCCGGCCACATACACCTTCTTGCCAATCAATGCCGCTCCCGGAGAGGTGATTGCCATGGGAAGGGAAGGGAAACGGGTGATTGTCACTTTCCCGCTATCTGCCAAAAAGAGAAAAACATCGGACACCGGGCCTTCAGCGTTCTCTCCCCCGATGCAAAGGACGCCCCTGTCAAACGAAAGGCACGCCGGATAGGCCATGGGAAAAGGCAGACTTTCAGCTGCCTGCGTCCACACGAAATCACCATCACCTTCCAGTCTGAACAGAAAGATCTCATCATGGTAACTTTTTGCACCACCCCTCCAGGGCATCTCCTCCTCAAAATTGGCGCCTCCGGCCACAAGGAGGTAATCCCCGCAGACACCTGCCACCGGGCCTGCCAGTCCTGGTTGAACCAACTTCCCTTCCACCGGAGGGATAGGGGGAAATTCCTCCAGCAAAAAACCCCTAATGGGTTTTTCCCTGTCACTGCACGACACTGCAACTACAGCCATCAGAAATATTGATATTCGTAAAACCAACGGATTATTTTTTTGAGAAGAGAGGTTCCATCTGCAAAGTCTGCACATCGCCCCTGAAATTTTCGTACATCTCATCACTCATATTTTTCACCGGAAGCCTGAAATGGCCGAAATCAAAGCCGATGTATTTCATGTAGGCCTTTCCGGTGGCAATTCCGCCATACTTTCCCAGCAGGCGGATCATATCAATGGATTGTTGCTGCAGTTTGCGCGCGGCCACGAGGTCACCCCTGTCGAAAGCATCGATTATGGCATAATAAAGGGGAGCCGCATAATTGTATGTGCTTCCGACACCACTGCGGCATCCCAGCACCAGGGCCGACAGCAGGTTCTCGTCACGGCCCCACATCATGTCGTATTTTCCGTCCATAAAATGGATGCAACTCAGGAAATCCATGAAATCCTCCTGGGTGTATTTGATACCGGCCAGGTTGGGAATCATCGCGGATGCCTCCTGCAGAAAATCAAACATGGGGACATAGCAACCTGTCAGCACCGGAATATGGTAAAAGTAGACCGGTAGTTGGGGAACTGCTTCGGCAATGCGGGCGCAGAATTCGGCCAGCTGCTTTGCCCCGGCGGGCTTGAAATAATAAGGGGCCAGGATGGCAATGGCATCGACGCCGGCTTCTTCCGAGTGAAGGGCGCTGTCAATGGACTCGCGCCAGGAAGTCCCTCCCACCAGGTTGATCACTTTGATGTTTTTGTTTTTGGCTGCCGCAGTCCATGCCTCTGTGATCGCCATTTTCTCCTTGTGGGAAAGGGAAACCCCTTCACCTGTGGAGCCGTTGATAAACGCACC
>CAYYJE010000017.1:33710-40465 GCA_964472165.1 uncultured Prolixibacteraceae bacterium
GTGGAAGCCGGCAGTCCGGTCTCATTGACCAGGTTCCCGCGTGAAAATGGTTTCCATCCATATCTCACGGCAGTGATTTTCCGGCCGGGCTCATTAATAATCAATTTATTTCTTTTCAATACTCCGGAGGCCGGCCTGAAAATGGCGCCGGTTCCGGCAATCTCCACTTCACGGAGGGGTTTCCCGTCCGAAGTTCTTAACCTCCGGGCTGATTTGAAGACAATCACCAGGTTTTCAGAGGTTGCTTTGGTTTTCAGAGGAGCCGGCCCATCTCCTTTCACTGCAAGGCCATATACCTTGTCGAAGGCCTGGAGGGCAAACCGTTCGCCGACCTCCCTTTTCCGGACAGGGTGCACATCGAGAGAATCACCGATGTCGGAAGTCACCACCATGGCGGTATGCGGGATCTGGTCAGCCAGCTGCCGCTGGACATCCCGGAAATGGGGCCAGGTGGGGCGATCGATGCTGGAAAGCTGGGCGAAAAAGAAGGGCAGCCGCTGATCGTTCCAATATTTCCGCCACGAATGAACCAGTTCAGTAAAGGATGTCCGGTAAAGTTCGGGATGGTGGGCATTTGATTCCCCCTGGTACCAGAGCACGCCCTGAATGGGGAAGCCCCCCAGCGGCGCAATGCCGGCTTCAAAAATATAGGCCGGATCATAGGGATGCCGCTGCAGGGGATTGTTGCTTAAAGAAATATTTTTGGCAGTCCGTTGCCTGACCCACTCAAATACAAAATCGTTTTTACCCCTGTTGGGAAAAACATCCACAAGTACCGGATGAAATTCCAGGGTTTTCCGGTCGATGAATGCTTCAATGGGAGCGCCCCCCACCACCACAACGAGCAGACCCACGGGAATTTCCAGCTCGCGGCGCAGGCTCCGGCCGAAATAGTAGCCGATGGCCGAAAAATCGCGGGCTGTTTCCGGGGAGCAGGGCTGCCAGGAGCCCTCAAAATAATCAAGGTCATTGATCCGTTCGAGAGAAAGGGAGTCAAAAGCAATGTCGTTGGTCCGGACAAACCCTTTGTAATTAAAAAACCGGAGCTTATTGTCAGATGCAATCCCTGCTTCCGCCATTCCGTTTTCCGAAGATTTAAGTTCAAATTCCATGTTCGATTGGCCTGAACAGAGCCAGACATCACCCACCAGGATATCGTTCCAGTCGACTTGCAGAGCACCGTTGACCCTGATCTGAAGCGAGTAAGGTCCGCCTGCTGGCAAAGGCGGCAGGATGATTTTCCACCGGCCGTCGCTGCCCGCCATGGTTTCCGAAGTGTGGGTATGGAAGGTCACCCTGATGGTGTCATTGCTGTTTGCGATACCATAGATCTCCACCGGTTTTTTCTGCTGGAAAACCATGTGTTCCCCAAAGAGCGGGGCCAGTCTGAATCCGCTATAATCGCCGGTTGAATTCCCCACGCAGGCGATCCTTTGGGGTCTCTCAGAGGGTTGCTGCCCGTTGACACGGTTCTGAGAGGTGGCCGCTGAAAATTGCAGCACCAGCAACAGGAAAACCGTTCTCAGGGAAGACAATATGTGATTGACTGCAAACAATTCAATTATTCAAAATGATCTTTTATAATTTCTTTTACCGGAACTTTCTGGAAGAACAACTCCTTATTTCCCTCGTAGAGAATGCCGATGCTGTTTTCGTCGACCATGGTCATGCAGGAATAGCCATAACCACCGGCCGCATTGAGTTCGACCTGGTATTCCTCCGGCCAGGTGAGGCCGCCGTCGAGGCTGGCCTTGATGGTCATATGGGTGCGAGCCTCCTTGTTATTGGGATTGGAGAAAAAGAGCACCTGTTTTTTGACGCCATCGATCACCACGTCAGCGCTGATGATGCTGGCCATGCAGTTGGGTTCGGGAAGGGCGCCGTTGGAAGAGGGGTGCACCTCCCAGGTTCTTCCCAGATCATTGGAGGTGGCCACGGCACGGCCGTTTGTTTCTCCCTTGTCACGGCGGTTCCGGTCGTCACGCATGTTGAGCATAAGCCGGCCATCGGCCAGCTCAACCACCTGGGCTTCCGTGGTGTTGGATTTGGCCCCGGTTCCGATCTGCCAGGTCTGGCCGCCATCTGTGCTGGTCACCACCGTAGAATGACAGGTAAATTGCCCGCCATCGAGTGCTTTCTCTCCAATGTCTGCCTTAAACTGGGCAGGGAAAACCAGGGTCCCGTCGCTGGTGGTGATGCCCCGGCCTGGTCCCTGAAGTAAAAGCTGCCAGGAAGGATCCTTGATCTGTCTGGTGATGTTGACAGGGTCTGACCAAGTCAGTCCATCGTCGGTACTTTTCACCAGGATGAACTGTCCGGTTTCTTCGGGTTTCATACCTGGTTTGGAAGCCCACCAGAGCATCTGGTCGGGTGCCGAACCGCTCATCCAGAGGGCAGCTACCCAAAGGGTATGGGTTTTATCATCATAGAGGACACAGGGATCGCCGATGCCGTTCAGCCTTTGTGAAAGGCCGCCGTATTCCCCCATATCCATGATCACCCGCATCGGCTCCCAGGTCTGCCCTCCGTCGGGACTCCTGCTCATCCCGATGTCCACATCTTCCTGAAGATCTTTGCTGTTGTTGTACCGGTTGTCATACACCGCAATCAGGGTCCCCTTGCTGGTGGTCACCAGTCCGGGTATCCGGTAAGTGTCGCATTTGTCCTGGCCGGCAGCCCTCAATACAAGGGCAGGCCTGAATGCAAATTTTTCCGAAGGCTGTACAACGATTACCCCGCGACGATGGAATTGCAACTTCACTTCCTTGACATGCAAGGCCGTGAGCAGTTCAGCATCTTCTTTCAGGTGAAAAAAGAACCGGGCCACATGGATTCCGGCATTTAATTCCGTTTCCCCTGTAAACTGAACCTCCCCCTTTCCGGGGTCAAAGGCCACCGTGGAAAACTCCATGACCTGGTTACCCGAAGAGTCTGACAGATGAACCGCCACAGACGAAAGGCCATCAAAGCGGCTCCCGTCTGCAAAAGTCAGCCCGGCATTCCTGAGAAGCCAGGGTTTACCGTCTTCCGCCAGGGTAAAGGTAACTGAAATCGCAGCCTTGTTTTCCTGTCCGATAAAAAGAGGTTCACGAAGCTGTTCGGCTTTTATTCCTGTGATACCCGGAATAAGGGCATCCCCTTCACCGGGGTTGCAGGCCATCAGGGAGGCAAGAAATAAAAGAAAAACCACCCCAATCGCGACAGCATGTTTTTTTGGCATGGAATGTCCCATCGGTTTATGTTTTTTTGATTTAACAATAGTAATCATGTTGTGCCGCAAATCAAAATTTCATCTTCTGGTTTTGCCCGTGTTCCGTGGCCTGTTTTCCATCGATGGATGCCGTGGCAAGATAGATACCGGTTGATAGAGTGTTGCAGCGCCCTTTGCCGGGAAACTGCAAACACTCTTCAACTTTGGTTTACTCAAATCTATGAACAAAAACCTGAGAATTAACTTTACTGTTTGGTAGAGGCATAACCAGGCGTCTGGTTTACCAAGGGATCATTCGTCCAGATTGCCCTGTCAATCGGCCACAAGATCATATGCGCCTTTGTCGCTTTATCCAGAACACCGTATGGATTGCCGGCGGATTTGAATACCAGCGGATCGGCACCGAACTTCATCCTTCGCAGATCGTACCAGGCTTTTCCTTCATGGACAAACTCTTTGTTTCGCTCGGCAAAAATGGCCAGTTCGTTCTTGTCTTTCGTGGAATTGACAAAGGGAGTGGGATCGGCAGCGGGATAAAAAGCCCTGTCGCGGATCTGCTTGATGTAGGAAGAAGGATCTCCGCCTTCGGCATTGGCAATCTCAGCCAGCATCAGCAAGCGGTCTGCCTCACGGTAAACCGTCCAGTCATCGGCAAAATAGCGCTTGTTGGCGCTGATGACTCCCAGGAATTTAACCAGCGCAGTATTCCTGACAGTAACCTGGTAGGGGGGATTCCCGGTTTTGGTCACCTTGTAGTAATCATAAAAAGTTACATCCCTTCGCTTGTCCTTTACATCATACGACTGGAATAACTGAAAGGTATACGCGTACCGCTGTATAATCTGGTAGTAGTTCGATGCGGCAATCTGCAGGGGATCTACCAGCAGCGAACCACTTGCCAGGGAATCCTTGTAATGGAGATTGTCGAAATTGTAAGTCGAATAGAGGAAAAAAGAATAGGTAGGCTGTTCCGCTTCTCCAACCTGGTAGCGCAAGGCAAAAATGACTTCGTTGTTGTTTTTCTTGTTGCTGGCAAACACATCGGCAAAGTTCGGCATCAGGCTGGTCCCTGAAATTCCATTCAAAGCGCTTTTCGCCTCGGCCAGATCGGCGGTGGTTCCATACACTTTTGCAGACCACAGGAAAACTTCCCCTTTCAGCATCAGGGTAGCCCTGGGGCTCCAAAGGCTTTTATCGGCCGGACTAGCGGAACTTCCGAACGCAGTGACCGACTTTCCGATATCACTCTTGATGGAGGCCAGCACTTCAGCTTCGGTAGCCCTGGCCATACGTAATTTTACCGGATCGGTATTCCCCAGCAAGACTTCCGGCTCCAGTCTTAAAGGCACACCGCCATAGGTACGCAGCAGATGAAAGTAATAAAATGCCCGTAATCCGTAAGCTTGTCCGAGCAGATAGCCCTTCCTTTCCTCCGGAAGGAAAGCCGATTCCTCCACTTTCAGGATAAAAAGGTTTAACTGTAATATAGGACCGTAAAACCCTGCCCAGCTTGAGACTCCGGGTGAGCCTTCATCAATACGCTGCTCGATGATGGGTAACTCATTGAGTGAAGTATTCTGCCGGTCGATGTTGCTGTAGTTGCCGCTTCTCATTTCGCCAAGCCTGACAAACATAAACTGGTTATCGCGCAATTGCTTGTGGATACCCACCATGAAATTGGATACCTGGGCTTCATTCTGCCAGTAGTTGCCATCGCCGAAATAGTCTTCCGGGGCAAGTTCCAGGGATTCCTGGCAGGAGACGGTGGTCAACAAAAGAAGGATGGCCACCCATACTGTATATTTTAACTTTTTCATTTTCTTTCAGTTTAATAATAAAACTTCACCTTATAACGTAATGTCGATACCAAAGATCAACTGTGTCGGTATCACGTATGCCCCATTCTGATTCCCTGTACGTTCGGGGAAATTCAGCATTTTATCGGACAGGTAACCCAGGTTCTGGCCTGAAACGGTCAACACGAGTTTAGGAATCTTCACTTTTTGCAACAAAGAAGACGGGAGGTCATAGCTAAGGGAAACTTCCCTGAAAGAAAGGTAGTTGGATTTTTTCCAGAACATGCTGCTGGGCCTGTCATAATTCTTGGCATTCAGCTGATCGGCCCATACATACCTTGGAAATTTTGCATCGGGATTATCGGGTGTCCAGGTATCCTCCACATAAGTGGTAGGATTAAATTCTCCCTGGGCACAGGCCAAAGCCCATAAATGCTGAAAGTCCTGCTGAATGTGCCCTAAACCAAAGTCCATTCTGGTGAATAGTTTGATTCCCTTGTAGGTGAGTGTTGAATTGAAACCACCGGTTATGCGGGGGAGCTGACGGCCAAGGGAGACCATATCCCTGGTGTCAATCGTATCATTTTTATCAATGTCCTTCCACATCATGTCACCCTGCCGGGTTGCAATCCAGCCTGAAGCCACGGTCAATCCCCGCTCGGTCATCAATTTCTGGCTGGCGACCCGCTTACCGGCCGAACCGTTATACCAAACTTGTCCGGCTGCCAGGTCAATTTTATTGTATTTGGCTAAATCATCGGTTGTTCTGATGATCCCTTCGCTGACAAATCCGAAAACTTCGCCCCATTCCTGGCCTTCCTGGAAACCGCCTACCCAGATGATTTTGCCGGTTTTGGGATCGTAAATCTGCTGTCCTCCCTGACGGTTGTTTTCATTTCCGTTGAACGGAAGTTTCAGCACGGTATTTTTGCTCCATGCCCCGTTCAGTCCGATCTGCCATTTCAGGTCTTGTCTCTGGATCACTTTATAGTCCACATCCAGTTCAACACCCCTGTTCTGCATACTTCCGTTGTTGGTACGAACACTTGAAATCCCGGATGATGTGGGTAAATTGACACTGGCAATTTTATCATCGGTAACCCGGTTGTAGGCGGAGAGCGATGCATAAATTTTGTTATCAAGGAAACCCATGTCGGCACCGACTTCCACGGTATTTGATTTCTCCCACCTCAACGAGGGATTGGCAATACCGGTTTGCAGAAAACCGATGACGCCATTGTAAGCTGTCTGGGATCCATAGGAACCCTGTAATTCATAGGTTCCGATACCACCCACGTTTCCGTTCTGTCCCCAGCTTGCCCTCAGTTTCAAATGGGAGAGCCAATCCTGGGTCTGTGCCATAAACCGTTCTTTATGAAGCAGCCAGCCTGCCGAAAAAGCAGGGAATGTTCCGTAACGGTTGTCTCCCAGCAGCCTTGAATAACCGTCCCTCCGGATGGTGAAGGTGATCAGGTACTTCTCGTCGTATGCGTAATTTACCCTGCCGAAGCCCGACAAGATTCTTTCCCTGCTGTGCCATGAATCGGTTCCGCGGGTTTGTTGTTCCGTATTGTTCTTCGTCAGGCCCAGATCGGCAAAGTCGTCGGTTGGAGCGAGTGACCCGGAGGCAGAAACTCCCGTGTAAAATGAATCATAAAACTCCCCCCCGGCCATGGCATCGATGTGGTTTTTCCCCAGAAAATCAAATGAGTAATTGGCGATGGCATTGTAGGTTTGCCTGGTTACGC
>CAYYJE010000018.1:0-13410 GCA_964472165.1 uncultured Prolixibacteraceae bacterium
CGGAGGCAAGGTTCAGCTGGAAAAAATCTTTGACCAGCTTGATCGCCTGTTCCGTTTGAGCTACATCAAGGACGGAACGATAATTCTCCGGAATGTACAATTGCATAAAGAAAATGTTTATAATGTCGGCAAATATATTATTTATCTATCAGAATGATAGGATATCCTGAGTATTCTTTCTAAAAGGCATGAGTGATCCTGTAGTGCATGTGTGAAGGAATCGGGCAGGCTTTGGCTCAGATGATTATGGTGAGTCCGTCATAAGCCAAAGCTACTCCGTCAGGCAGCATTTTCTCTACCTCCCGGTGTAATCCGAGGGAATGGCTGATGTGGGTCAGGTAGGTTTTGGCGGGATTGATTTCCCGGGACAGTTGCAATGCTTCTTCCAGGGAAAAATGGGAAATGTGCTTTTCGTGACGCAGTGCATTGACTACCAGAATCTCACTTCCCCTGATTTTTTCGAGCTCGGTGCCGGGAATGGAATTGACATCGGTAAGGTAGGTGAGTTTGCCGGTCCGGAAGCCCAGCACCGGAAGTTTGTGATGATAACACCGGATGGGGATGAAGTCTTCCCCATCAATACGGAAATGCTGGTCAGATACATCATGCAGTTCCATCTGTGGAATCCCGGGGTATTTCCACGATGCAAAAACATAATGAAAGATTCTCCGGATGGCCACATGGACCCTGTGTTCCGCATATATATCCGTTGGCTTTTTCTGAAGCCAGTTGAAAGCCCTGATGTCGTCAAGTCCGAAAATATGATCCACATGTTCATGGGTGAGCAGGATAGCCCTTAACCTCTCAATTTTGTGGGTGAGCATTTGCTGCCGGAAATCGGGACCCGCGTCGATCAGGAAATTGCTCTCATTTATGGAGAGCAGGGCAGAGGTTCTCAGCCGTTTGTCCCTTGTGTCGGTGGAAGTGCATACCGGACATTGACAGCCGATCAGCGGAACCCCTTGTGAGGTACCTGTTCCCAGGAAAGTGAGCTTCATTACAGGTGCAGGTATCATGTGATTTATCACGAACGGGCAAATTTACAAAATCGCGGGAATTAATTACTTTTACCCTAAAATTTGAAAAATGGCTGATCTTTACCTGATTCCGAATTTGTTGGGTGATACATCCTGGCAGCGGGTTCTGCCCGCTGTAGTCCCGGAAGAGGTGGCTTCACTCTCCTTTTTTATCGTGGAAAATGTCAGAAATGCAAGGAGATTTCTGAAAAAGTTGGTGCCGGAAACCGATATCAGCGCACTCCGGTTTTTTGAGTTGAACCAGCATACCCCCGACCATGAAAAGGCTGGATTTCTCAAGCCGTTGTCAGAGGGAAACAATATGGGACTCCTTTCGGAGGCTGGATGTCCCGGTGTTGCTGATCCCGGAGCGGAAATTGTCAGGCTTGCTCACCAGCAGAATATCAGGGTGATTCCCCTGGTAGGGCCTTCTTCGCTATTGCTTGCCCTGATGGCCTCAGGCCTGAACGGCCAGAATTTTGCATTTTCAGGATATCTGCCGGTAAAAAGTGCGGAGCGGAACAGGCGGATCCAGGAGATTGAGCGGATTGCACTGGCGGAAAATCAAACCCAGATCTTTATTGAAACTCCATACCGCAACAATACACTTTTGCGTGACCTTGTAAAAATCTGCCAGCCCTCCACCTTGCTTTGCGTGGCTGCAGGAATTACAACAGGGGTGGAAAAAATCCAGACAAAGGCTGTGTCGGAATGGCGAAGAAATCTCCCTGAAATGGATAAAATACCGGCGATATTCCTGCTTGGAAGGTGAGATCCGCACCGCTTGAATTGCGAAACTAAGGACCGGTTACTGTAAAAATGGAAAAGGATAGTGGTGACCATCCTTTTCCAAACCTAACCAAACCTTTCTATGAAAAAATTACACTCTTGTTTAATGCAACAAAGATAAATTCTAATTTAGTTAAGGGCTGATAATCAAAGTTAAAGAATGTTAAGCTTTTGGAATGCTTTAATATGCCTTCTGAAACAACATGAGAATCGCGGTAATGAAGGAATGTGATCCCCTAAGGTTAATTTTTTTCAGGAATGGCCATATTTTCTCTTATCCGGTATCCGGTAACTGCATAATTTATAAAAAAATAAGCTATTTTAGCCTCCTTGTTTTTTTTAAAAGCATTTATTACGACTACAACAAAAATTACCGTTTATGACAAAGTACGTTTACACATTCGGCGCAGGTAAGGCCGAAGGAAAAGCCAACATGAAGGAGTTGTTGGGCGGCAAGGGAGCCAACCTGGCCGAAATGAATCTGATTGGTGTTCCTGTTCCACCCGGGTTTACCATTACCACTGAAGTTTGTACCATTTATAACGAGAAGGGCCAGGAGGCGGCCTTCGACCTTATCAAGACCGAAGTTGAAGCCGCTGTGAAGCAGATTGAAGAACTCACCGGTACTGTGTGGGGCGATCGCAACAACCCCTGCCTCGTCTCGGTACGCTCGGGGGCACGCGCTTCCATGCCCGGAATGATGGATACCGTCCTCAACCTCGGCCTCAACGACGACGCCGTGGCCGGCATCGCCAAAAAATCGGGGAACGAACGCTTTGCCTGGGACTCTTACCGCCGCTTTGTCCAGATGTACGGTGACGTTGTCCTCGACATGAAGCCTCACAGCAAGGAGGCCATAGATCCTTTTGAAGAGATCATTGAAGGGCTTAAAGCGGAAAAGGGGATTCAGCTTGATACGGAGTTTACGACTTCCGATTTGAAAGAGTTGGTTACCCGCTTTAAAACTGCTGTTTTCAATGTAACCGGCAGGACTTTCCCTACCGATCCCTGGGAACAGTTATGGGGCGCCGTGGCTGCTGTTTTCAACAGCTGGAACAACGACAGGGCCATCTTCTACCGCCGACTGAACCAGATTCCTGATGAGTGGGGAACTGCTGTTAACGTGCAAGCTATGGTTTTCGGGAACATGGGCCAGACTTCCGGAACAGGGGTGGCCTTCACCCGGGACGCCGGCACCGGTGAGAACCTCTTCAACGGAGAATACCTCATCAATGCCCAGGGCGAAGATGTGGTTGCCGGAATTCGCACCCCTCAGCAGATCACGCTTATGGGATCACGCCGCTGGGCTGAACTGGCAGGCGTCAGCGAAGAGGAGAGGGCTTCCAATTATCCCTCCCTCGAAGAATTCATGCCTGAAATCTATCGTCAGCTCTTCGAAACACAACAGAAACTCGAAAACCACAACCGCGATATGCAGGACCTGGAATTCACCATCCAGGAAAATAAACTCTGGCTTCTCCAGACCCGTAACGGAAAACGCACCGGCGCCGCCATGGTGAAGATCGCCGTCGACATGCTTTCGGAAGGAAAGATCGATGAGGAGACCGCACTGCTGCGAATCGAGGCCAACAAACTCGACGAACTTCTCCACCCGGTCTTCGACCTGAAGGAACTCAAGAAAACAAAAACCCAGGCCAAGGGATTGCCCGCATCACCGGGTGCTGCCACTGGTCAGATCGTCTTCTTCGCCGATGAGGCCGCGAAATTTCCCGCCACCATTCTGGTGCGCCAGGAGACCTCTCCCGAAGACCTCGAAGGCATGCACATCGCCAGGGGAATTCTCACAGCCCGCGGAGGGATGACCTCCCACGCTGCCGTGGTGGCCCGCGGAATGGGTAAATGCTGCGTCTCGGGTGCCGGTGCCATCAAGATTAATTACAAAAACCGTACGATGACCATCGGCGACAAGGTATACAACGAAGGCGACTGGATCTCCCTCAATGGCTCCACCGGGGAATTGTATGACGGGAAGGTGAAAACCATGGATCCTGACATGAGCGGTGACTTTGGCAAGATCATGGACCTGGCCGCCAGGTTCACCCGCATGAAAGTCCGCACCAATGCCGACACCCCCAAAGATGCGCAAATCGCCCGTAACTTCGGCGCCCAGGGGATCGGCCTTACGCGTACCGAGCACATGTTCTTCGAAGGGGAACGTATCAAGGCGATGCGTGAGATGATCCTCGCCGGAAGTGTCGAAGACCGCCGCCTGGCCCTGGCCAAGCTGCTGCCTTACCAGCGTGAGGACTTCGAGGGTATCCTGGCTGCCATGGAAGGTTATGGCGTTACCATCCGCCTCCTCGACCCGCCGCTTCATGAATTCGTACCCCACGAAGAGGCCAACCAGGCTGAAATGGCCAAAGAAATGGGCATCTCCGTCGAAGAGATCAGACACAAGGTAGACTCCCTCCACGAATTCAACCCGATGCTTGGCCACCGCGGCTGCCGTCTGGGCATTACCTACCCCGAGATCACTGAGATGCAGGCCCGCGCCATCATCGAAGCCGCCGTAAACCTGAAAATGAAGGGAGTCAACGTCCTTCCCGAAATCATGGTTCCCCTGATCGGTACCGTCAAGGAGCTCGAACTCCAGGTGAAGATCATCAAGGATACCGCCGAGAAAGTGTTCGCCGAGAAGGGCGCCCGTGTAGATTTCCTCACCGGAACGATGATCGAAGTGCCCCGCGCCGCCCTCACCGCCAATCTGGTGGCAGAAGTGGCCGAATTCTTCTCCTTCGGAACCAATGACCTTACTCAGATGACCTTCGGATACTCACGCGACGACGCCGGAAAGTTCCTGCCCGTATACATCGAGCAAGGCGTGCTGAAAAACGATCCTTTCCAGGTCCTTGACCGCGAAGGCGTCGGACAGCTCGTCCGTATGGGCGTCGAAAAAGGCCGCTCGGTGAAACCCAACCTGAAAGTAGGAATCTGCGGAGAACATGGCGGGGAACCCTCATCCGTGGAATTCTGCGACATGGTCGGCATGGACTACGTGAGCTGCTCCCCCTACAGGGTGCCCATCGCCCGTGTCGCCGCCGCCCAGGCCAACATCAAGGCAAAGAAGTAATTCTTCTCAGGACAGAATCCAATCCTGTTCCCTGCATGTCATAAAAAGAGCCGGCGATGAGCCGGCTCTTTTGTTATTCATTGCCTACAGTCCTGTATTCTTTTTCTTGCCGAAGAGCGTCAGGAAGCTCTTCCAGAGCTCCTCGAAGCGGTTGTAGTTCTCCTTGTAGCTGAGGCCAAGGCCCTGGGTGTAAGGCGCCGTTTCGTAAATCAGATTGTTGTTCGACTTGTTGTAGGCCTTCAGCTGCAGCTTTCCGTTGGGAGTGAGCTTCACGGTGATTTCAAAGTCCCCCACCAGTTCACTGTTGTTCATGGTGCGCGGATTGGTGTTGTTGCCAATATTCCCGTTGATACTCACACGGTCGTTGAAGATCTGGGTGCTCAGGGCCAGTTCGATCTCGTCGCCGGTAATCTGATTGCCCGGCCGGTAGTTGAAGCCAATGTCCACATCCTGGTTTATTTGCGACAGCCAGTTGCTCAACTGGTTGGAGAAAAGGTCGCTGGCCGTACTGCCTATTAATCCGGAAGTGGAGGCTTCATAACTACCCCTGACATATTCCGGAGTATAGAATTTGCCCATGACCAGCAACGACAGCATCTGTCGGTTTAAATCCTCCTGGGTGGAGAAAAATTGCTGCAGTTGATCCCGGATTCCGGCTTCGATATCGGGGAAGAGGATGTCGAAATTGATGTCGGGATTCACCAGGTCGCCGGTAAGAATGATGCGGCATTCAACAGGTATACGGGTCGAACTGGCGACATTCTCGTTTGTGGCCACCAGGAGCTCATAGAGTGAAGCCCGGAGGCTATAAATGGCATCCAGGTCGATTATGGCATTCATGGGGTCGCCCGACCAGGTGATTGACCCTCCGGGTTCCACGGTGAACCGTTTGTTGATCACATTCTGGAGGGTGAAGAGGTATTCCCCCTCTTCAAGAACGAAATCACCCGTGAGGGAGACATTCCCTGCAGGGTCCATCTGGAAGCGGAGAGTGCCTTCCCCCTGGGCCCTGATCATGTCGCTGATCTGGGTGTTGTATACCATCTGAACTTTGGCTTCCGGAGTGGCCTGGATTAAAAGGTCAATGACCAGCCCCCCGGTTTCCTGCCGGGCTACGAACTGTGGTTTTTTCAAAGTATCCCTGTCTGCTGTGACAAACCTGATGAAATCGTATTTCGCCACTTCCGCTTCATCGCCCAGAACAATGGTAACGGCAGTTTCGGGAAGTGAAGTGGCAGCCCCCGACAGTTTCACATTGGTGCCATGGCCGGTAATTGCCATGTTTCCCCTGACAATGGCTTTTCCGTAAAATTGCTGGTTTTGTTTCAGTGTGGTATTTAACGCCATTATTTTTGGGGCATTTACACTGAGATTGTAATCCATGTTCCGGAAATTGTCATGCCGGATGGTCCCGTTAAACCTTCCCTTGTTGCCCGCAAAATCTGAAATTTCTATGTTCCGGAAAACGATCTGGTCGCCGGCAAAGCGGATTGAATCGCTGAAGTTGTAACTCACCTGGGTGAAATCAATAGTGACGCCGGCATTTTTGCAGTAAACCGCACCATCCATCCATAACTTGTCAAATGTGCCATGAACCCGCACTTTACCGCTTCCGTCACCATGAAAATTGGTAAGCGTCTCCCGGATCACTGTTCCCAGAATGGTCATGGACTGGTTGTCAAGGTCAAAAGTGAAATCGAGATGTTTTTTCTCCGGGTCGAAATAACCAATACCCTTCAACTGGTCACGGCTGTTTTTTGAAATGGTCATAACTCCATTGATCAGTTCTGTATCACGGTCCCATTTGTTCACCATGCTGATGTCTCCGATTAGCTGGTTTTGGTATTCAAAACCGGACAAATGGAGGTCGGAATCGAACCTTCTCTGGGTGTAAAAATCTGATATACCTACGCTTCCGTTAATTAATCCCTTGATCCCCAAAGGTTTGTTCATGTACTGCTCCAGGTTGGCCAAATCAATTTGGCGGAAGGTGAGCGACAACCTTTCAGCGGATTCAGGGGTGATTCTTCCGTTTAGCAGGATTTCCTGATTGCCGTTCTTAAACGAGAATCCGTTTACGGTGATCTCCCTGTTGTCGATCCTGATGGCGGCAGGTGCCAGCTTCCATAACGTATCGGCAATGATGATTCCGGAAGGTTTCACCAGGATGTCGACAAAAGGCTTACCTGTACTGTCGTTTCTTGCAAAATTAAAATCCGATTCAATCTCGCCGCTGTAAGAAAGGTTTTCATAATTGTTCCAGATAATCCGCGATTTGATCTGATCTTTTGCTGCGTCCAGCAAAAAGGCCAGATTGTAAAGGCTGAGTCCATTGCTGTGGTGGATTTCACCAAATCGGATCTTCGATGAAAGAGCTTTGGGAACAGGGGATACCCTCACCGAAATATTCCGCAGGGCAATCTGGTTGTAAATGATCTCAGGAATGGAACCTTCAGTTTCCAGTGTAGCATTTTGTGAATCAATTCGTCCGGAGATGGAGAAAGGAGTCTTTACCCGAAGTCCTGGCATGAAAACGGCAGCGACTTCATTGAGCTCCCTGGCGTGGAATTCAAAAGAGAACTGGTTGCTGTTGTCGCTCTGGGTGACCGGAATACTCAGTGAAGGCAGATAGTTGGCCAACACAATCCGGAACGATTCTATCAGTGAGTTGAAATGATAAGTACCTGTAATTTCCCCGTCGAAATAGTCAGACGTTAGATTAATTGTGCTGATTTTTTCATCAAGGTGGGTGTTTACCGTGAGGTTCTCAAATTCCAGGGTGTCGTTCTGGTTGACATATTTCCCGTTAAAGACCTGTATCAATCCGTCAAGGTTGTCAATGTTGTTCCCCGAAAAGTTTGCAGCCATCTCAAAACCAAGTTCACTGGTGGTGTGGAGTGAATCGAGGTTAAGCGCAATAAGATTTGCATGTTGCAGGTTCAGGATGAAATCAAAGGCAGGAACCTCAGAATCAAGGTTCAGCAAACCTTTAAATTTGAGGGCAAGGTTGGGATCGCCAATTGTCAGGTTCCCGTCAAACTTTCTGTTGCTGATTTTACCGTCGAGGTTGATATGCTGATAGGTATATCCGTTGGCTGTGATTTTACTGACGGTCCCGTCAAAATCACCGGTGATGTTTTTTCTGGGTTTATTGAATATCCCGTCAACCCTTCCATTGAAGGAGACATTTCCGACGAGATCTGAGTGGATCAGTTTACCCAATTCAAAGTCGGCAGTCTCCAAAATCCCTTTGTACCGGATGTTGTTGCCATCCACAGGAACAAATGAAAGGTCGGTCTTGATCTTCCCCATTTGGCTGTTCAGGGTACCATATGCCACAAAGTCACTCAGGAAACCTGTAAAATTACCTTTATAAGAGAGCAATCCTGACTGCATGAACTGGTCGGGAAAGGTAAGGTAGCTCAACTTTGACCGGTTGGGTAGCCTGATCCGGGCAAGGTCCCGGAAATCAGTCTGCAGGCGGTTCAGGTCCACGAATAGAAAAGGGTCCTGAATATCTTCAAAAAAATCCATTGACACATCACAATCGGCCAATGTGTACTCTCCGGTTCTGACCAACATGTTTTTTGCTTTCAGGCTTCCGGGGCTACCCGATATATTTCCGGTAATTTCCAGAACCTGGTTCATCCCCTCAATCGATGGAACAAACAAGGCGATATCCGCAAGGCTAAGTTTTGCTTTTTCCACGGCGAGTTCAAATTTGAGTTTTTTATCTCCATCGCCGGGTAGTTTTTCCTGGTAGACAATCAGGGAGGCTGAGTCGACCGATGAATGAAGCGTCTCAAACCTGAGATTGCTGACGGTAAATTTCCCCTTGGCTGAACCTACGGAGGCAGAAAGTTCGTTCAGGAAAAAACCGTTGTTGTCAATTAAGGTAAATGATGCAATCCTGAAACTGAGAGAGTCAGGGTTGTAGTGAAAACCATCCACCCGCAGATTGAGGTCGTCAACAATGTATGCTGAAATTTTCTCCCCTTTGCTGGTGTAAATAAAACCGGAATTTTTCAACCTGAAGCGGGTGCAGCTAAAACCCCATTCTCCCCGTTTAAGGGAGTCGGGATTGAAAGATTCAGTAAGAAAACTGAAATTGAAAACGCCTGCAGAATCTTTGGAAATAAAAAAATTTGAATGATCCAGGGTAATCTGGTCAAGTATAGCATGTTTTTTCCGGAAACTCAGATCTTCGATTTTTGCAGTGACCTGTGCAACATACGCGAGCGTATCAGAATTGAGATCTTCGATCCATATATCTTCAAGGATGATTTTGTTGAAGAGTGCGATCTTTACCCCATTGACGTGAAGGTCAACATTCATCCTTTTAGACAGGTAGGCTGTAGCTTTTCGCGTCAGGAAATTCTGGACCGTCTGACTCTGGATGGCCAGGTAAAAAACCGTCAGTGACAAAAAGAGTACAGTGAGCGGAATCAGGACTATTTTCCAGCCTTTTTTGATAAATTTGCGTTTTGACAAAAATACACAAAAAGCGCGCAAATTTTCTGTGAACAGGTGAAACCTTACGGGCAATGACAAATTCTGCTGAAAGAGAAATTTATATTTTAGGGATAGAATCTTCATGCGACGACACTTCTGCTGCCGTTATCCGTAACGAAACGATTCTGTCGAATGTGGTTGCCGGGCAAAAAGTGCATGAAGCCTACGGAGGAGTTGTGCCGGAGCTGGCAAGCAGGGCACATCAGCAGAATATCATTCCGGTGGTTGATATGGCTTTGAAACAAGCGGGTATTTCAAAAGATGCCCTGGCTGCAGTGGCATTCACGCGTGGTCCCGGCCTTTTGGGTTCCTTGTTGGTGGGGACCTCTTTTGCCAAGGGATTCGCCCTGGCCCTGGGAATTCCCCTGATCGAGGTCAACCACCTCCAGGCCCACGTTCTTGCCCTCTTTATCCGCGAAAAGGAGATGATTTACCGTGCCCCTGCCTTTCCCTTTCTCTGCCTCCTCGTCTCGGGCGGAAACTCCCAGATTATCCTTGTGAAGGATTACCTCCACATGGAAGTGATCGGCCAGACCATCGACGATGCCGCCGGTGAAGCCTTCGACAAATGCGCCAAGGTGATGGGGCTTCCCTATCCCGGAGGGCCTTACATCGACCGGCTGGCCAAAGAGGGAGACCCCCTGCGCTTCGAATTCGCCAAACCCCGCATCCAGGGCCTCGACTACAGCTTCAGCGGACTCAAGACCAGCTTCCTATATTTTCTGCGCGACCAGCTCAAGGAAAATCCTGATTTCATCGGGCAGAACCAGTCCGACCTGGCAGCCTCCCTCCAGAAGACCATCATCGATATCCTCCTCCAGAAGCTGGTGAAAGCCGCCAAAAAGAGCCGCATCCGCGAAATCGCCATCGCCGGAGGGGTCTCCGCCAACTCGGGACTGCGCAATGCCATTCAGGAAGAAGCCGCAAACCGGAACTGGAACGTCTACATTCCCAAGTTCGAATTCACCATGGACAATGCCGCCATGATCGCCATCGCCGGCTACTACAAATTCCTCAAGGGGGAATTCACCAGCCAGAGCGTCGTGCCCTACTCCCGCACACACCTCTGAGGAATATCAGAAAATTAGAGTATCAGAAGATTAGAATATCGGTTCAACCCCTGGTTTCGACAGTTCACAGGCTTTTTTTTGAACAATAGGGGAGAGACAGCCTATTTTTGATGGTGTGAATGAAAATATCCATGTTACACCATTAAAAAATCAAGCCATGAAATCAAGAGTCAGATTAATGTCAGAAATTGTCCCCGGGAAAAGTTGGTCGATTTACCTTTTCCGTTTCTTTTTCGCTGTATCCCTGCTGTTTTTGTCAGTCGGAATCAAGGCACAGCCCAATCCTTGCGACGGGCTGGGGAAGAGTCTGGCTTCCGTGAAGTCCGTATCTGGTGGTCCGGTCACCTACCGCATGACCGCCGAATATTTCAACCGCACCATCGACGGCGGATTCATCGACAACACCCGCGTAGTGGGCGAATGCACACAGGGACTTCCGGAGGGAAAGGAACGCTGGAACAACTGCTCGGTCGCCACCTCTCATCAGCCCGATGGAGACTATCCCGAAGCAACGCCCCTGCCTTATATCGAAAACTTCGAATTCGTGCCGGGAAATGAAATCGCCCAAGCCTCGGCTTTTCCTGGATGGCCCGAGAATAGCTTCCACGCGAAAAACCTGGTGTGGGACATGCTGGCTTTCCAAGCGTTCGGACTGGCCCACTTCGACAAGCTGGTGCTCAATACCCGCATAAAACCTGCTGAAATTGACGGCGTGGTCAACCTGGCCGGACAGGGGAGCTTTGAAAACCGCAATTCCACTGTCCGGTGGATGGGCGTCACTACCCTGAACAACATCCCTTGTGCCGTGCTCGAATACCGCCAGATGGACGGAAAACTGGAAATCAAGATGACCGGCTTTCACATGAAGGGCCGCAGCCACCACTGGGGCACCATCTGGATCTCCCTGCTCTCCCGCACCATCGAATACGCCGAAATGACCGAGGATGTCCTCTCACACATAGAATTCGAAGGCCAGCCTGCCATGTGGACCAACACACTTCGGGAAATCACCGTGGAGAAAATCAGGTAACTGCGGATTTTTCACTATTTTTAACCGGCATTCCGCAGCAGGTGATGTCGCGGAAGGACTCACAGAAAGACCACAGTAAGATGCAACCGTCCCGGATAAAAACATTTCTGAACCGTTATCCCCGCCTGATCTTTCATCTGAAGGTGCTGGCCGGAACGTTCCTGACGACCCTGGTCGCCATCTGGGTCCTTGTCGGGAAAATGGAAGTTTCCATTCTCGCAAGAATACTCCCCCTGGTGTTCATTCAGCTGGAACTATTCCTTTGGATGGGCACGAAATTCTTCCCCGACCGGTCGGGCGAAAAAGACCCCCTGGATTACTCCATCAAACATGTTCTGGTGCGCCTTCTGCTCTTCTACCTTTCTGTACTCTTCATCGCGATCCTGTTTTTTCTGGGCTCTATGGTTCTGAATGCCCTCATCAACGGACGACCGGTCAGGGTCATCTTCGGGTCATTTCTCGAAAAGGAGTGGAAGGATTTTCTGGGAGCTGCCGCTTTGGGTTTTCTCAGCGGAACCATCCTCTTCTTCTATTTCCAATGGAGGGAGGCCCTGAAGCGGGAGGAGAAACTGAGGGAAGAGAAGCTGATTTTCCGCTATGAGACCCTGCGGAGCCAGGTCAATCCCCATTTTCTCTTTAACAGTCTCAATACCCTGGCCTCCCTGGTGGAAAGCCATCCCGCTACTGCCGGCGATTATGTCACCCGTCTGGCCGCGATCTACCGATATATCCTCGAAAAAACAGGAACTCGACTGGGTTGGCCTGCCCGAAGAGCTCGCCTTTGCCCATAATTACCTGGAGCTGCAGAAAATCAGACATGGCGAAAAGATCATCCTGGAAGAGGAGGTTCCCTTTCCGGAGAAGTACCGCATCATGCCCATTTCCCTGCAGATTCTCCTCGAGAATGTCTTCAAGCACAACAGCGCTTCTCCCGGGAACCCCCTGATCCTCTCGCTGAAACTGGTCGAGGGGCCCGGACTGGAGGTGACCAACACCCTCCGGGTAAAAAATCAGCTCGACATTTCGCCGAAGACAGGGCTCCATAACCTCGGGGAACGCTCAAGACTCCTGGCGGGAAGGGATATCCGCATCACGGAAACCCCTTCGACCTTCGGGGTGCGCATCCCGTTGCTGCTGAAAAGCCGGACTGAATAAATTGTCGATGATCCTGGAAATTGTTTCCGGGGTGGTAAGTATTTTCAAATAAACAGCCAGAACAAAATGAAAATTCTTATTGTTGAGGACCAGCCCCGGTGATCTTTACCACGGCGTACGATGCCTATGCTCTCAAGGCCTTCAGTGTCAACAGTATAGACTACCTCCTTAAGCCGGTTGATCTTACGGCTTTGCAGAAGTCCCTCACCAAATACGCTCATTTCTTCGCCCAAATCCCCGACTGGCGGAAGCTGCTGGAGCAGTTGTCCCCCCCCCGTAAGGAGCGGTTCCTGGTCAAATGCGGTCCGAAATTCCGGTCGGTGCAGGCCAGCCAGGCCGCTCTGTTTTCCTCGGTAGGCGGTGATACTTACATGCGAACCCTCGACGGACATACCTATGCCCTCGATTATACCCTCGACCAGCTGCAGGAACAGCTCGACCCCGCCCGTTTCTTCCGGGCCAACCGCAGCAGCATCCTCAACGCTGACGCCGTAGCCGACATGATTCCCCTGTCGGGCAGTAAACTGAAAGTGAAAATGAAAGGCGACTCCTCTCCTGATGGCATCACCGTCAGCCGCGACCGCCTCAGGGAGTTCAAACGCTGGATGGACAAATAAAGGAGAAAATGAAGACCAGCTTTGGCCTCTACCCATTTGTCGATTTGGCGATTTGATGATTTATCGATTTCGCCTTTAATCTTAACCTCGATCCATTTAACGATTTGATGATTTATCGATTTATCGATTT
>CAYYJE010000018.1:13510-39621 GCA_964472165.1 uncultured Prolixibacteraceae bacterium
ATCTTAACCTCGATCCATTTAACGATTTGATGATTTATCGATTTATCGATTTCACCATTCATCTTAACCTTAACCTCAGCCTTAGCCTTATCCGGTTCTCGACCTCGACCTTGACCTCAGCTTTATTTTACGAGCTTTTTATACCTGAATCGTTTGGGGGCGTCATCGCCCAGGCGGCGTTTGCGGTTTTCCTCGTATTCCGAGAAGGAGCCCTCGAAGAAGTGCACATGGGCATCGCCCTCAAAGGCGAGAATATGGGTGGCAATGCGGTCGAGGAACCAGCGGTCGTGGCTGATGACTACGGCACAGCCGGCGAAGCTCTCGAGCCCCTCTTCCAGCGCCCGCAACGTGTTGACGTCAATGTCGTTGGTAGGTTCATCCAAAAGCAGCACGTTCCCCTCGGCCTTCAGCGCCAGGGCCAGGTGTAAACGGTTTCTTTCCCCTCCGGAAAGCACTCCGCATTTCTTCTCCTGGTCCGACCCGGAAAAGTTGAAACGCGCCACGTAAGCCCGTGAATTCACCAACCGCCCTCCAAGCATCATATTCTCCAAACCCCCGGAAATCACTTCAAAAACCGATTTCTCCGGATCGATCGACTTGTGGGTCTGGTCCACATAGCTCAGCCTGACGGTCTCCCCGATGCTGATGCTTCCGGCGTCGGCCGTCTCCTGTTTCATGATCAGCCGGAAAAGGGTGGTCTTGCCAGCACCGTTGGGACCGATCACCCCGATGATGCCGTTGGGAGGCAGCGCAAAGTCGAGATCCTGGAAAAGCATGCGGTCGCCGTACCCCTTCGATACCCCGTGCATCTCGATCACCTTGTCGCCGAGGCGCGGACCGTTGGGGATGTAAATCTCCAGCTTTTCCTCCTTCTGCTTCACATCTTCGTTGAGAAGACGGTCGTATGCCGACAAACGGGCCTTGGACTTGGCCTGCCGGGCCTTGGGCGACATGCGCACCCATTCGAGCTCCCGCTCCAGGGTCTTCCGCCGTTTCGACATCCCTTTCTCTTCCAGTTCCAGCCTTTTCGACTTCTGCTCGAGCCATGAGGTGTAGTTCCCCTTCCAGGGAATTCCCTGTCCGCGGTCGAGTTCCAGAATCCATCCTGCCACGTTGTCGAGGAAGTAACGGTCGTGGGTGATGCTGATCACCGTGCCCTTGTACTGCTGAAGGTGCTGTTCCAGCCAGAGGATGCTCTCGGCATCGAGGTGGTTGGTGGGCTCGTCGAGCAGAAGGATGTCTGGTTCCTGAAGCAGCAGCCGGCAAAGGGCCACACGGCGCCGTTCTCCACCCGACAGCTCTTTGATCAGCTGCTGGTCGGGGGGACACTGCAGGGCTTCCATGGCGCGCTCCAACCGGGTATCCAGGTTCCAGGCATCGTGCTGGTCGATCTTCTCCTGCAAACGCTCCTGCTCGGCCATCAGCTTGTCCATCTTGTCGGCATCCTCATACACCTCGGGTAAGCCGAACTGCAGGTTGATCTCCTCATAAGCCTTCAGAATGTCAACCACCTCCTGGGCACCCTCCTGAACCACCTCCCTGACGGTTTTGCGCTCGTCGAGATGGGGCTCCTGCTCCAGCAGTCCGACACTGTACCCGGGAGCAAACACCAGCTCCCCGTTGAAGGATTTATCCATGCCGGCAATGATGCGCAACAGGGTGGACTTCCCGCTGCCGTTTAACCCGATGATGCCGATCTTGGCACCCAGGAAAAAGGAAATGGAGATGTCCTTGATCACGGTCTTGTTGGGAGGGTAAGTCTTGCTTACCTTGTACATCGAAAAGATGATCTGCTTGTCGTCGGCCATGGATGTCAATTTTAATGTTTTAGAGTCGCGAAATTAATCATTTCCCGGTAAAAGGTGCTTCGCCTGTAATCGGTGATCGCTATATGCCTGACATACATATGTTTAAGACTTAATATTAACGACTTACGACTTAAGATTGTTCAGCTTCCCAGATCGAACATTCCCGCCATATCACCGGGAGAGATTTTCTTGAAGGCCACCATCGACTCGGTATGGGTGATGCCGTCGACGGTAGCCATCTTCTCTGTGGCCACCTTCGCCAGATCCTCGATGTGCCTGATGCGGATGATGGCCACCAGGTCGTATCGCCCGCTGACCGACCATACCTCTTCCACTCCCTCGATCGAGGCGATCTGGGCACCGGCAAGGTTGACCTTGCCTCTTTCAGTGTTTATCAGAATGATTGCTGTAATCATAACTTGTTTTTCCCCTAAAAATAGCAATCTCCACCTGATTTTCCACAACACGGGCCAAATTTAAATCCATTTCATCTGCAGGTTCTCTTTACTCCCTTAAAACGCTTACCTTTGCACCATATAATTCAGAATATGACAGATGAAAAAAGGGATCTGAAACTCGCCGTTTTGATCGACGCCGAGAATGTTCCTTCTCACCACGTGAAGGCCATGCTGGAAGAGATTACCAAGTACGGCGTGCCCACTACCAAAAGGATATACGGCGACTGGACCAAGCCCCAGATCACCGGATGGAAGGGTGTCCTTCTCGAAAACGCCATCACTCCCATCCAGCAATACAGCTACACCTCTGGCAAGAACTCTTCCGATTCGGCCATGATCATCGACGCCATGGATCTTCTCTATTCCGGAAAGGTCGACGGGTTCTGCATCGTTTCGAGCGACAGCGACTTCACCCGCCTGGCCATTCGCCTCCGTGAGTCGGGTATGCGGGTCATCGGCATCGGGGAGAAGAAAACCCCAAACCCCTTTATCACTGCCTGCGATAAATTCATCTTCCTCGAAATTCTCAGCGCCCAGTACGATACAGCACCAGCCGAAGAGACCAAAAGCGGCACCTTCAAACCGGTCAGGAAATCGCTGCAGAGTGTCGACCGCGAAACCATCAACCTCATCTCCTCCACCATCAACGACCTGGCCGACGAGGATGGCTGGGCTTTCCTGGGCGATGTAGGCGGACTGATCAACAAGAAGAAGCCGGAATTCGATCCCCGCAATTACGGATTTACCAAGCTGACCCCCATGCTTAAGGCGCTGAACAAAAATTTCGAAATCGACGAGCGAAGAACCGAGAAATCCAACGTCAGACTGGTCTTTATCCGTATCAGGAAGCTGATCGCTGAAAAACACATCAGTGTGGATAAGCAATTAAACACGGATAAAAGCGCGGATAAGCAATTAACGCCGGTTGTCGCCGCTGCCACTCCAACCGCACAGCGCCGGCCGGCCACCCGTAAACCTACGACCCGTAAGCCAGCGGCCCCTAAGACGGTTGCACGTGGCACAGAAGCCATTCCTGTCCCTGCTTCCCAAACCGAGATGGCTACCTCTCCCGCCAGAAGCAGTGATTCCGCACCCCCGGTGCAGGGAAATCCCGTTGTGGCCCCCCCGGCAGCCAGATCTTCTTCCACCTGGGCCCCCGTTACCGGAAAACCGGCACCCGTGACTCCCGGCATGGTACTCCCGGGTGCAGCGGCTCCTGCAGAGGGCTCCGGCGAAACGAAAAAGGCAGTCAAAGCCGGAGCCAGTAAACCATCCACGCGGAAACCTCCGGGCCGCAAGCCTGCAGCCCGTGCCTCCAACGACAGGAACCCCTCCTGACCTGCCATGATATCAGTTGAAAAAATTGGGCTCCGTTTCGGGGGCTTTGAGCTATTCAGGGAGATCAGCTTTCTGGTCAATCCCCGTGACCGCATTGGTCTGACAGGTAAAAACGGTGCCGGAAAAACAACGCTGCTTCGCATTATGGCTGGCATGGAGCAGCCTTCCGAGGGACGGATCTCCACCCCCAAAGAGCTTACCATCGGTTATCTTCCGCAGGTGATGAACGTTACCGACACCCGGAATGTCAGGGAGGAAGCGCGTCAGGCGTTTGCCCCCCTGCTTGCCCTGAAACGGGAGATATACGATCTTCACCACGAGGTGGCCCACCGCAAGGATTACCACAGCGACGATTACCTCCGCCTGCTTGAGGCGGTCCACGACAAGGAAGAGCATTACCGCATCCTTGGGGGCGACAACTACGAGGCGGAACTGGAACAGACCCTCATGGGCCTCGGTTTCCGCAGGAGCGACTTTGAACGCAACACCTCGGAATTCAGCGGTGGGTGGCGCATGCGCATCGAACTGGCCAAACTCCTCCTCCGCAAACCCGACGTTTTTCTCCTCGACGAGCCGACCAATCACCTTGACATCGAATCCATCCAATGGCTCGAGGATTTCCTGAGCAACTACCGCGGCGCCGTGGTCCTGGTATCCCACGACCGGGCTTTCCTCGACAACGTCACCAACCGGACCATTGAAATATCCCTGGGCCGCCTCTCAGACCAGAAAATGAACTACTCCCGTTTTGTGGTGTGGAAGGAGGAGCAGAGGGAGCAGCAACTGGCGGCATACCGCAACCAGCAAAAGATGATAGAGGACACTGAACGCTTCATTGAGCGGTTCCGGTACAAGGCGACCAAGGCCGTGCAGGTGCAGTCGCGCATGAAAGCGCTCGACAAGGTCGACCGCCTCGAAATAGAACCTGAGGAGAATGCCTCCCTGAACATCCGCTTTTACCCGGCGCCCCGCTCAGGACAGGTGGTGGTGAAATGCCACGGGGTCTCCAAAAGTTATGGAAAACTCGATGTCCTCGACGATATCGACCTGACCATCGAACGGGGCGAGAAGGTGGCCTTCGTAGGCCGCAACGGAGAGGGAAAGACCACTCTGGCACGAATTATCCTCGACGAAATACCCTATTCGGGAGAGGCAAATACCGGCCACAACGTGAAAATCGGCTATTTCGCCCAGAACCAAGCCGAAAGACTCGATCCTTCGCTCACCGTACTGGAGACCATCGACCGTGTGGCAGTGGGGGAGATACGCACCAAAATCCGTGACCTCCTGGGGGCTTTTCTCTTTCCCGGGGAAGATGTCGACAAAAAGGTGGCTGTTCTCTCGGGAGGGGAACGCTCCCGTCTGGCCATGGTGCGCCTTCTGCTCGAACCGGTCAACCTGCTGGTCCTCGACGAACCTACCAACCACCTCGACATGCGCTCCAAGGAGCTTCTCAAAAAGGCACTTATCTCCTTCGACGGAACAATCCTGGTGGTTTCCCACGACCGGGAGTTTCTTGACGGACTGGTGACCTGCGTGTACGAATTCCGCGACCGGAAGGTCCGGCAGCACCTTGGAGGGATTTATGACTTCCTCCGGAAGAAAAAAATGGAGTCGCTGCGGGAACTGGAAATCCGCAGTATGAAAATTGATGGCACGGCTAAACCGGAACCAGGCATCACAACCACTGCTTTACAGTCGGGGGGAAAAACGGGTGCCAGCGGAGGTGCCACTTACGGCGAAAAAACTGAAGCTGTTTCACTTCCTTCAGCCGGCAATGCTACTGCACAATCTGACAACGGCAAGGAACTTAGTTTCGGCGAGAAGAAGCTTGTCAACAGGGAGATTTCACGCATCGAAAAAAATATCGGCTCCATGGAAACCAGGATTTCTGAGCTGGAAGAGACCATTGGCACGATGGATGCCCTGTTGTCCGACTCTTCCAGAATTACCTCTGACGAGGTGTTCGGGAATTATGAAAAAGTCAAAAAGGAGCTGGCCATGGTCTTCACCCAGTGGGAAAAGGCACATGAAGAGTTGGAAATATGGAAATCTAAAAAATACTGGTGATGAACGATGATTTTATTTTTGGTACGCGGACGGTCATTGAAGCCATCCGGGCAGGGCGCTCCATCGACAAGGTGCTGTTGCGCAATGGTCTGAACAACGACTTGTTTGGTGAACTCTACCAGTTAATCAGGGATCACCGGATCGCCTTTCAGTATGTGCCGCCCGAGAAACTTGACCGGATCACCCGGAAAAACCACCAGGGGGTGATTGCCCTGATCGCGGCAGTCGATTTTTATCATTTGGGGGATGTTCTTCCGGGTATCTGGGAGCGGGGTGAAACACCATTGATCCTGATGCTTGACCAGGTTACGGATGTGCGTAATTTCGGGGCCATCGTCCGTTCGGCGGAATGCGCAGGGGTTCATGCCGTGGTGGTTCCTGAAAAGGGGGCAGCCAGAATGGGCGACGATGCCATGAAAACCTCCGCCGGGGCTCTGAACCTGGTTCCCGTGTGCCGCACCGCAAGCCTGGCTGCAGAATGTGACTACCTCAGACAGTCAGGGGTGAAGGTGATCGCTGCTACTGAAAAGGGAAATATACTTTATACGAACAGCGACATGAAGCCTCCCCTTGCCATTGTCATGGGAGCTGAAGATACAGGCATCTCCCCTGCACTGCTGCGAAAAGCCGATGAATTGGTAAAAATCCCCATCCTGGGAAAAATCGGTTCCCTCAACGTTTCGGTTGCCGCCTCCCTCCTGGTTTACGAAGCCGTCCGTCAGCGCTCCTGAGTTGGTAACCGGTGCTTCGCCGGTAAGATCGGTAACCGATGAATGCCGGGCGCTGTAATTCCTGTCCTTAAGTCATTTAAGACTTACGACTAAAGATTTATGACTCTTTTTACGGGTAGACCGGCAGGGTTCTGCGGAAGGTTTCTTCCAAGGAAATGATGGTTTCCGTGCTTGAAATTCCGGGGATCTTCTGGATCTGGTCGCTCAGCAGGCTCTTCAGGTGTTCGTTGTCCTTGGCGTACACTTTAATGAAAATCCCGTACTGCCCTGTAGTATAGTGGCACTCCACCACTTCCAGGATTTCTTTGAGTTTTTCGGCTACATCGGCATAAATGCCTCCTTTTTCAAGGAATATGCCGATGTAGGTGCATGTGCGGAAATCGATTTTTCTGGGATTGACATAATATCCGGAACCTGTGATCACGTCCAGATCAACCATCCGGTTAACCCGTTGATGTACAGCAGCCCTTGAAATTCCCACTTCTGCCGCTACATCCTTGAAGGGTATCCTTGCATTCCGGCTGATAATATCCAGAATTTTCAGGTCAACTTCGTCTAAATTGTTCCTTAATGTCATGGTGTGTAAATTGCAGCCTATTTAACCGGTACTTGTCTTTTGAATTCCTGTTCCAGCGAAATGAAGGTTTCAGTGCGTGAAATCCCTTCAATGACCTGAATCTGCTCGTCAATCAATTTCTTCAGGTGTTTGTTGGTTTTGGTCTGTACCTTGATGAAGATGGCATACTGACCTGTAATGTAGTGGCATTCCACAATTTCAGGAATCTTTTCCAGTTCAGTCACAACTTTTCCGTGACAGGTGGCTTTGTCAAGGTAAATGCCCATGTATGCGCAAGTATTGTAACCCAGTTTTTGGGGATTTACGATAAACTCACTTCCTGACACAACCCCGATATTGAGTAGTCTTTGAACCCGCTGATGGATTGCAGCTCCTGAAACCCCGCATTCCCTGGCAACTTCCAGAAAGGGTATTCTTGCATTCCTGGTAATCAGTTTTAAAATCTTTTCATCCAGTCCGTCAATATCGGCAGCTATCTCGGTAAAATCATCTTTGCTCATAGTTTTTTTATTTCAGGTTAACTTGCAGTTTTATTTACAAATGTAGTAATTATTGTTTATTTATAAGATTTGATGCTTAATAACATAAAATGTGTAACGGTTTGTATGAAAGTTATCCGTATTTTATAGGGGTTTCTATTCCAGGCCGGATTGTGAGTCAGGATTGCTGTAAATTTTGCTGGAATGCGGTTCGCATGTCGTTTCCTGCCGGTGACTGGAAGATTTTTAAACCGAATTCAGGGATTACCGCAAAAATGTGATCAAAGATGTCATTTTGGAGTTTTTCATAGTCGGCCCACTGTTTCTCCTTGCTGAAAGCATAGATCTCCATGGGCAGTCCTTTCTCTGTAGGTTGTAGCTGGCGGATAATGAAAGTCATTTTGTTGTTGATCCGGGGATTGGTTTTCAGGTGGAGCTCCAGGTATTTCCTGAATACTCCGATGTTGGTCTGGCGCCGGCCCGTGAGCACATCCTCCTCGTCAATCCGGCGCTTCTGGTTGAATTTCCCTATTTCCTCTTCCATGTGGATGACATAATCCCGGATCACTTCAAATTTTTTAAAATGTTCCAGCATTTCGGGGGTGCAGAAACGGATGGAATACATGTCGATAAAGATTGACCGCTTGATGCGCCGTCCTTCTGATTCTTCCATTCCTTTCCAGTTGGTGAAGGATTCGGAAACCAGTGCATAAGTGGGGATGGTGGTTATGGTTTTATCCCAGTTCTGCACTTTGACGGTGGTCAGGGAGATATCGAGAACCGTTCCGTCGGCCCCATGTCCCGGCATCTCTATCCAGTCTCCCTGTTTCAGCATATCGTTGGCCGAAAGTTGTATGGAAGCCACAAATCCCAGGATGGTATCCTTGAAAATCAGCATCAGCACTGCCGCGATGGCTCCCAATCCGGCAATCAGCACCGATGGGTCTTTTCCTATCAGAATGGCTACCACGATGATGACAGCCATAAACGAGATCAGAATTTGTATCAGCTGGATGTATCCTTTGATGGGACGGTGATGGGCGTATGGGCTTGTCTGATAAATTTCGTTGACGGCATTGAGAAGTCTGATGGCGATGTATACAAATGTAAAGACAAAATAGATTTTTGCCAATTTCATCAGGAATGGTCCCAGTGAAAAATAGTAGTCGGCCTGAAGCTGAACGGACACATCTGATGCCATTTCTACCAGTGGTTTCTCCAGCAGGGGGGTGGCAAAAAAAGCACTGTTGTAGATGATGAACAGGGGTACCAGGTGAGATAATGCGTTAAATACCTTGTTTTTAACAATTATGTCATCCCAGTCGGTTCTGGTCTTCCTGACAATTTTTATGATCCAGTGGTTGAGAAGATAACGGGTAAGGAGAAAGGAGAGCCAGGCCACAATGAGGATTGTGACGATCACTGCAAGAGCGGCCAGGGGTTTTGCCATTCCGGAAGAAAAATCAAACTTCCGGAACAATTCAAGCAATATTCTGTAAAGGTGGTGTCCCATATTGTGTTCTTTCAGCTATATTTATCCGCAAAAATAGGAAAAATGAAATTGATTAGTAGGATTATATTCTTTCTTCCTGCTATTTTGGTGTATGGTTTATCCTGGTCTCAGGATAGTTATACCGCTTATTTTTCCGGGGAAAGGCTTCGGTATGACTTTATGCTGGCAGGCAACCATAAGGAGGCGCAGGTTTTTCCGTTGTCGGTAAAAAGTGAACCCTTGTGGGCCGGATCCAAGATCAACCTGGTTGATTCCCTTTCCTACGGGGCATACCGCTATCAGGTGACCGATGATGCTTCAGGCAGGGTGATCTTCAGCAAAGGTTTCTGTACCTTATTCCAGGAGTGGCAAACCACCGCGGAGGCCAAAACAACCGGCCGGGCTTTTTACCAGGCGTTGTTTTTTCCGTTTCCAAAGAATAAAGTGCGTTTAACAATTGAGTCACGGAACTGGCAGGGAAAATTTGTCCGGATTTTTGAGACGATGATCGACCCGCGTGATTATTTCATTCACAGGGAAACAGCAGGGGAGAGTGACGTGATAACGGTACAGGATAACGGCCGGCCCGAAACGCATGTCGACCTGGTGTTCCTTTCAGAAGGGTATTCTGCCGGTGAAAAGGAAAAGTTCATCCTGGATGCGGCGCGGATGTGTGAGAACATCATGATGGTCAGCCCTTTCAGGGAGAACCGGGCCAAATTTAATGTGCTGGCGGTGTGGGCTCCTTCTTCAGAAAGCGGAACGGATATTCCGGGAGAACATATTTACCGGAATACACGGTTTAATTCAACATTTTACACGTTTGACGTCGACCGTTACCTGACCACCAATGATATGCGGACCATTTATGATGCAGTAGCCGCAGTTCCCTGGGACCATCTGGTTTTGCTGGTCAACTCGGAGAGGTATGGCGGCGGTGGCTTTTATAATTTTCTCACCGTCAGTACAACCGGTAATGCCCTGACTCCTAAAGTGATTGTGCATGAACTGGGTCATGCTTTTGCCGGATTGGGAGATGAATATTACAATTCTGAGGTAGCCTATGAAAACTATTACAACCTTGACATAGAACCCTGGGAACCCAACCTGACCACTCTCGTTGATTTTTCTTCCAAATGGCAGTCAATGATTCCCGATTCTATACCGGTACCCACTCCCCGTATACCCCGTTATGCAAATGCCACGGGAGTCTTTGAAGGAGGAGGCTATTTGTCGGAGGGAATCTTCAGTCCGGTGCAGGATTGCCGGATGAAAAGCAACAGTCCCGATGAGTTTTGCCCGGTATGTAAAAAAGCAATCCGGGTGGCCATAGACTGGCACACCCGGTAAAAGCTGTGAGATTCCGGAAAATTACCGGCTACCCCATACGTATCGGATCGACAAGGCAAACTCGTCACCCCAGAATCCGGTGTGTCCGATCAGGTTGAATCCCGGTTTGTAATCGAGACTGATGTTGAAGGGTATCGCACCGATATTGTATTCGATTCCGACAATCCCATCGATACCGATTACGGTGTGGCTGTCATCATCGTTCCACCAGGGATTTTTGCTGTTGGTCTGCCACGATCCCAGGTGTCCGCCAAGTCCGTAATACCAATGGAGTCCATTGACTGAAAAGGCAGGAGCATGGATTTCGTATAGTCCGGTAAGATGGAATCCACCCCAGCGGGTCGATAACAATCCTTCCAGCGCAGTGTTGCCTGAAATAAAATGCTTAACGGTAAGTCCGTTGGAGAGCCCTCCCCGGAATCCGATTCCGGTTTTATAATCCTGGGCTTGAGCGGCTAAAGTAATGAATAATGCCGCAATTAAGGTGACAAGAATTTTTTTCATTTTTGAAAGATTTTAATTAATAAAAATATTGAATTAAAAATTTATAAATCATTGTATATGAGAACTATATCATTGTAAGATTCAATTCTTCTATCCCGCAGGAAAGGCCACCAGCGGCGGACATTTTCACTCCGTTGCATGTCAAGTTCCACAAGCAGGTTTTCTTCTTCTGAAGCGGATGCATGCGCCAGGATTTCACCCTGGGGACCGCAGGCAAAGCTGTTCCCCCAGAAGGTTATTCCTCCTGTCATCCCGGAAGGGTCAGGTTCAAAACCTGTCCGGTTGACGCTCACCACGGGGATCCCGTTGGCTACCGCATGGCCTCTTTGAACGGTCATCCAGGCATTGAGTTGCCTTTCCTGTTCATCCTGAGGGTCGGTGCTTTCCCATCCGATCGCAGTGGGGTAGATCAGGATCTCTGCCCCGGCAAGTGCCATGAGCCGTGCCGCTTCGGGGTACCACTGGTCCCAGCAGACCAGAACCCCAAGTTTCCCGATCGAAGTGTCAATGGGCCGGAATCCGAGATCCCCGGGGGTGAAATAAAACTTTTCGTAATAGGCCGGGTCATCGGGGATGTGCATTTTCCGGTATTTCCCGGCCATGGAACCATCCTTGTCAAAAACCACGGCCGTGTTGTGGTAGAGGCCGGGAGCTCTTTTCTCAAAAAGGGAGGTTACCAGTACTACGCCTGTTTCCCTGGCCAGGGTGGAATAAAAGGCTGTGGACGACCCCGGAATGGATTCTGCAAGGTCAAACAAGTCCACGTTTTCCGTCTGACAGAAATAGAGGGAATTGTGCAACTCCTGCAAAACCACCAGTTGTGCCCCCTGGCTGGCCAGGATTCTTACCTTCTCCCCAAGCCGGTTCACATTATCTGTCATGTCACCGGAGTTCCGCTGTTGCACCAGCCCCGTCCTTATTTTTCGTGTGGTCATCTTAAAAATCCTTTTGGGATCTGCATGGTAATACAATGCAACGATCCGTTTTGTTCAATTAACGGCAAACAATTGATTCCGGTAACTTCCCTTTCGGGGAAAATTCCGGTAAGTATGTCAAGCGCTTCCCGGTCTTTGGGTTGTCCGTAAACCGGCACCAGAACTGCCCCGTTCAGGATGAGGAAGTTGGCAAATGTGGCCGACATCCTGCGTCCCTCCTGGTTGTATACCGGATCAGCCATGGGCAGGGCAACCAGGTGATAAGGAATGCCCTCCCGGTTGGTGAATTGCTTCAGCTGCTCTTCCATTTTTCTGAGTTCTTCAAAATGCGGATCATTTCTCTCTTCACAATGAACGTAACAAATGGTGTTTTCATTGCAGAAACGCGCTAAAGTATCGATGTGGCTGTCCGTATCGTCACCTTCCAGGAAGCCGTTTTCGAGCCAGAGAATCTTTCCGGCACCTGAAAAATCGGTCAGCACAGTTTCAATTTCCTGCCGGGAATGGTTCGGATTCCTGTTGGAATTCAGCAGACATTTTGAGGTGGTAAGGATTGTGCCGTTGCCATCACTCTCGATACTCCCGCCTTCCAAAACAAATCCGGGGTATTCACGGTAGAGTACCTCCGGGAGGAATGCCCTTTGAATAAATAGATTCCGGGTTATCAGGTTGTCAAGACGGGCGTCAAACTTACTTCCCCAACCGTTAAACTGAAAGTCGTTGATGACCGGTTTACCCTGTACGAAGGAGGTAAGGGGACCGTGGTCGCGGGCCCAGGTATCATTGGTGGGTATTTCGTAAAAGCCAATGGATGTAAGTTCTTCTTCCGTAAATCTTTGACTGATTTTTGCGATGTCATGGCACACAACCAGCAATTTTTCCCTTCGTATCACCTCCCTGGCAATTTCCAGGTAAGTTTTTTCCACCTCTGTCAGCATCCCGGCCCAATCGGTAGCTTCATGCGGCCATGTAAGCATGACCCCATCCTGTGGGGCCCACTCCGGTGGAAAGTATACCTTTTCAGTCTCCGGGTGTTCCTGATTTCTCATTTCTCAATCCTAATTATTTATTCTTTATTCCTTATTATCAGTAGATTATATTAATCTACCCCTCATCAGGATCTCAATGTGTCATTGTCCGAAGACATAATCTATGATATTTGCTCCCATTTTTAACGCTTTAAGCCTCAGCTCTTCCGGATCGTTGTGCACATCATGATCTTCCCAGCCGTCACCCAGGTCGCTTTCGTAAGTATAAAGGCATACCATGCGGGATTCGATAAAAATGCCGAAAGCCTGTGGGGGCTTGTTGTCGTGCTCGTGGATTTTTGGAAGCCCTTCAGGAAAGGGAAATTTCCGGGAAAACAGGGGGTGGGTGGGAGGTAATTCCACGAAATCCCTTTCCGGAAAGACTTTTTTCATCTCCCTTCTGATAAAAAGGTCAATCCCATAGTTGTCGTCAATGTGGAGAAAACCGCCTGCTTCCAGATAAAGCCTCAAATTGCGGGCGTCACTTTCAGAAAAGACCACATTGCCATGGCCGGTGAGGTGAACGAAGGGGTAGTTTAAAATTTCAGCGCTCCCCACTTCTACGGTGGCATATTCCGGATAAATGGCTGTGGCCATCTCCCGGTTGCAGAAGGCGATCAGGTTGGTCAATGCCGATGGGTCACTGTACCAATCTCCGCCTCCGCCATATTTCAAAAGGGCAATTTTCACCGAGGTGTTTTGTCCGGCTGCACCCACTGCGCTAAAAGCCCATAACACGAAAACTATATGTTTTATCATCTCAGGTTTTAAAAAGTGAACAGGTTTCATTTTGTGGAACCGGTTTGGCAGGAATTCAGCAATGCCACGGTATGACACGCAACCAGGGCTGCAGTTTCAGTTCTGAGGATTGAATTTCCAAGTGAGACTTCCTGAAATCCGTTTGCCCTTGCCAGGTTTACCTCCTCAGGTGAAAAGTCACCTTCAGGACCGATCAGTACCAGAATTTGGGGTTCGGACAGGACCAAATCTTTCAGACAAGGTTTTTCCCCGGCATTGCAGTGGGCGATGAATTTCGCACCTTCAAAAGGGAGTGTGACAAACTTCTCAAATGGAATTTCAGGGTTGATGACCGGTAAAAAGGCTTTCCGGGACTGCTTCATGGCTGAAATGGCAATTTTCTCCATTCTTGCATGGTTTACCTGTTTGCGCTCACTATGCCTGCATATCAGGGGTGAAAATTCATCGATGCCAATTTCAGTGGCTTTTTCGAGAAACCAATCGGTACGCTCGCTGTTTTTGGTGGGGGCTACTCCGATGTGCAGCCGGTAATTCCGTTTTTCGAAATCCCGGATAACCAAATTCAGTGTAACCAGACATTGTTTCGGATGGGCATGTCTGATCACACCCTCATAACGGTTGCCCTTCCCATCCACAACCAGGACCGGATCACCCTCCTTCAGACGAAGCACTTTCACGGCATGGAGCGACTCTTCCTGGCCCAGGATGGCTTCCCCTGGCCTTATTTCACCCGGGTAAAAAATGTTCATCTTCTACGGCAAAGCTTTTGGATTGACCTGGATAAACAGGGATCCTGTTCTGGCTACCACCTCTTTCCATGTGCTGACGGGAAAATCGATGACGATGGAAGAACAGGTAGGAACTTCATGGGTAAAATTACGGCACAGGTTGATTGCATAATATGCCATGGAAGGATTGTGTCCGAATACAAAGACAATTTCTTTTTCATCGGGAAGCTCCCTGATGTAATCCAGAAATCCTCCAATGGAATACCCATGGAAAAGCTCTTCTTTTTTGATGAGTTGTTCTTCCGGATAGTTGAAAGTGCCTGAAAAAATCAAAGCGGTTTGCAAAGCCCTGCTGGCCGTACTGGTAATTAATAATCCGGGAAGTATTCCCTTCTCCTCCAGGAATTTGCTTACTTTTTCCGCATCGCTTTCTCCCCGGCTGGTAAGTTCCCGGTTGAAATCATCGTCATAACCCCACTGGACAGCCTTGGCATGCCGCACTAAAACCAATCGTTTCATGGTGTGATTTTTCTGCTAAAATAGCGTATTTTGCGCTTTTATCCGGAAAATTTCTCAAAAATGAAGCAAATTGGCCTTTTGTCGGATACTCATGGCGACATTCCCGACTCCCTTTTTTCATTTTTTGAAAAGTGTGACCAAATCTGGCACGCCGGGGATATCGGTGACGCGCAGACTGCGGAACGGCTGGCCGGGTTCAAACCTCTGGTGGCTGTGTACGGCAACATCGACGGCCAGGATGTGCGGGTGACATACCCGCAGCATCAGCGTTTTTTCTGTGAGGGGGTGGATGTGTGGATCACCCACATTGGTGGGTATCCTGGACATTATGACCGTTCTGTCAGAGAAATGGTCAGGGCCAATCCTCCGAAACTCTTTGTCAGCGGTCACTCCCACATCCTGAAGATTATTTATGACAAAAAACTGGAGCTGCTGCACCTCAATCCCGGTGCTGCCGGAAGAAAAGGTTTTCACAAAATGCAGACAGCCCTTCGGTTTGTAATCGACGGAACTGACATCAGGATGATGGAGATATGGCAAAAGGAAAAGATCAGAAGATTAGAATATCAGAAGGTCAGAAAGTCAGCGTGATTTGAAGATTTGAAAATAGGAGTAGGATTGGGAAATTCCGGATTCTTTTTTCAATTTTACAGATGCAATCCAAAACTAACCAGTATGAAAAGGTATCGGTTTTTGTTAATCACGGCAGCACTTTTGTGGCCTGTGTGCTATGCGGCAGGACAGGGTTTGCCGAAGTATATGTACCAGGACACCAATCTGCCTTTGGAGCAACGGGTTGACTGGCTGGTTTCCCAGATGACTCCTGAGGAAAAAATCAGTCAGATGGTTTACACGGCACCGGCTATCCCGAGGCTGGGGATTCCCGCGTACAACTGGTGGAACGAGGCACTCCACGGGGTTGCCCGTGCCGGCTATGCCACGGTCTTTCCCCAGTCGATCACCATTGCAGGCTCCTGGGACAAAGCCCTGATGCACCGGGTGGCCAACGCAATCTCGGATGAAGCCCGTGCCAAACATCACGAAATGGTACGCCGCGGAAAACGCGGTATTTACCAGGGGCTCACCTTCTGGTCGCCCAATATCAACATTTTCCGTGATCCCCGCTGGGGCAGGGGACATGAGACCTATGGAGAGGATCCCTACCTTACCGGACAGATGGGGCTTCAGTTTGTCAGGGGACTCCAGGGAGACGACCCTGAATATCTCAAAACCGTGGCCACTGCCAAACATTATGCAGTTCATTCCGGCCCTGAACCCCTGCGCCATGAATTTAATGCCAAAGTGAGCAATCCCGATCTTTACGAAACCTATCTTCCGGCATTCAGGACCCTGGTAGTCGACGGCAAGGCGTGGTCGGTAATGTGCGCTTACAACCAGTTCCGCGATCAACCCGCGTGCGCCAATCCCTATCTTTACAATATTCTCCGCAATGAGTGGGGCTTCGAAGGTTATATCGTGTCTGACTGCTGGGCCATCAGCGATTTTTTTAAATTTCAGGGTTATTCCAAAGATGCTGCGGAAGCCTCGGCTTTAGCTGTTAAAACAGGTACCGATATCAATTGCGGAAATTCCTATCCGCACCTGGGCGATGCCCTGAAACGGGGAATTATTACCGAGGGTGAAATTGATGTGGCTGTGAAAAGGCTGTTTACGGCCCGTTTTAAGCTGGGAATGTTCGACCCTGAAGAGAAGGTTGCATATGCCCGGATTCCGTTTTCGGTGAATTGTTCAGAGGCCCATAGCTCCCTGGCACGGGAGGCTGCCCTAAAAAGCATTGTCCTGCTGAAGAATGAAAACAATTTATTGCCTTTGTCGCGGGGAATCAGAACCATTGCTGTGGTGGGACCCAATGCAGACAATGCGGAAGCGCTTTTGGGAAACTACAACGGTGTTCCCCAAAATCCGGTTACCGTTTTGCAGGGGATCCGTAATCGTCTGGAGCCGAGGGTGAAGATCCTCTATACTCCGGGATGTCATCTTGCAGAGGGGGTGCACAATCTGGAACCCATTCCTTCCTGTTACCTGTTGACTGCCGAAGGTAAACAGGGCGTCACCGGGGAATATTATGCCAACGCCCAATTGAAAGGTAAACCCGCCTTTGTCCGTGTTGACGACAAGGTCGATTTTTACTGGGAATCGGGTTCTCCCGCTCCGGAACTTCCTGATGATGATTTCAGTGTCCGGTGGACCGGCTATCTGGCTCCCCCGGTGACAGGAACATATGCCATAGGCGGCTGGGGAATGCCCACCCTGGAGGTATGGCTCGAAGGTGAGCGTATCCTTTCGCACAATACGGAACATCATGCTTTCCACCACGAGAAATCCATTAATCTGGAGGCAGGGAAGAAGTATAAATTCGTGGTGGAATATAAAAACTGGTATGGCGACGGAGATGCCCGCCTGCTCTGGTCGGTTCCGGATACCCAAATGAAGCAGAAGGCAGTCGACCTGGTCAGGCAGGCCGATGTGGCTGTAGTGGTTCTGGGATTGTCGCAACGGCTTGAAGGAGAAGAGATGCCCATCAGGGTTGATGGATTCGCGGGAGGCGACCGCACTCACCTGAACCTTCCCCAGGCCCAGGAAGAGCTTCTGGAAGAAGTCACAGCCACCGGCAAACCGGTGGTCGTGGTCCTGCTTAACGGCAGCGCCCTTTCGGTCAATATGGCGGCCGGAACTGCCGGTGCCATCCTCACCGCAGGATATCCCGGACAGGAAGGGGGTCATGCCGTGGCCGACGTGCTCACCGGGGAATACAACCCCGCAGGCAGACTTCCTGTGACTTACTACAAATCGGTCGACCAGCTGCCGCCCTTTGAAAACTACGACATGGCAGGGCGCACGTACCGCTATTTCACGGGAGAACCACTCTGGCCCTTCGGGTTCGGACTGAGTTATACCACTTTTGCATACAGTGACCTCAGGGTGGCTGAAAAGGTGACCACAGGACAACCTCTGACGGTGTCGGTGAAGGTGACCAATTCCGGAGAAAGGGCAGGGGAAGAGGTGGTGCAACTTTACCTGACCGACGAGAAGGCTTCCACGCCACGGCCTATCCGGCAGCTGGAAGGTTTCGAAAGGATCCCGCTCAAACCCGGGGAATCAAAGGTGGTGGAATTTACGCTGGAACCCCGTCAGTTATCGATGATCAACAAAAAGGACCAGCGGGTCGTGGAACCGGGATGGTTTACTGTGGCCGTAGGCGGCAAACAGCCGGGATTTACCGGCCTCGCCGACGCCCCCACCACCCAGGTGGTCACCACCCGCTTCCGCATCACCGGCAAGGAATTTCCCATTTCCACCCTATGACCTGATTCACTTGACAACCTAACATTTCTTTTTGTTAAAACGATCCTCCTGACCGGCTTGATAAAAACGGAAAAATTGGCTAACTTTGGTAAAATTGACGTAAAATGAATGTGGACTCCTTGAAAATTGAATTGATTGACTGGATTACCCGGATAACGGATCCTTCATTAATCGAAAAGCTTCTTGAATTCAAAAATGTATCTACCCAGCAAGAAGCAAAAGGCAAAGTATATGGGTCAGGTAAACACTTGGTTGAATTCATCGCTGAGGATTTTAATGAACCATTAGATGATTTTGACCCTTATACGAAATGAACTATCTGATTGATACTCATGTTTTATTATGGTATATCGTCGGCGACAAAAGAATTGACCGGGATGTCCGAAAAATCATTGAATCTGGTAAGCACAATCTCTTTATTAGCAATGCCAGCTTATGGGAAATTTCAATCAAGGTTAGTATTGGTAAATTAAAACTGACAGGCTCCTTGGTCAATTTGAAAGAATTCTTGAACGACAAAGGATTCAGCGTATTGTAATATGACTTTGATGATCTTGAGACTTTGCTCATCTTACCCTTTTATCATCAGGATCCGTTTGATCGGTTAATTGTTGCCCAGGCACTTACAAAGAATATGGAGATTATTAGCGATGACCCGAATGTGAAGAAGTATTTAACATGATGAAATCCTGAATTTCCGATAAAATCAATGGCTGCCCTCCAGGGCAGCCATTGATTTAAAATATAGAGTCAGAATTGTATTTTGATCAATGGACTCCAATGGGATCAGCAGGGGCTGACGGGTCACCAATAACAGTTCCACCGGTTTTGATCGCTCCCAGCAACAACAATCCACACATATGCGGGGCAGCCATGGAGGTGCCGCTCATGGTGGTATACCCACCTCCTTTGTAGGTGGAATAGATATCAACTCCCGGTTCGCAGTAATCGACAGGAGTTCCGTAGTTGGAGAAGTAAGCCCATTTGTCGCTGGCATCCATGGCTGAAATGGTGTAGAGGTTGGTACCGTTGGCGCGGGCAGGAGAGTGGTAGATGGCATTATCCGACTCATTGCCTGCGGCAAGGGCTACCTTAATGCCGGCAGCACCCAAATTTTGAACAGCCAAATCAATGGGCTCATAAACGCCGCCACCCAGACTCATATTGGCTACGTCTCCATTTGATGCTGATGCAGTTTTTTTGACATAGTCCACCCCTGAAATAATCACGGAATAAGCACCGGAACCTCTGCGGTCAAGCACCTTGATGGGAACAACCTGCGCTCCTGCAGCTACGCCGACAACACCTTCGGTATTGTTTTTTGCGGCCACAATGCCTGCACAATGAGTGCCATGACCATTGTCATCATCAGCAATCAAGTCATTGTTGATGAAGTCTTTATCAAGGGTCGTGTTCACAAATAAATCAGGATGGTCCAGGTCAATCCCGGTATCGATGATCCAGGCTTTTGCCGGTCCGGTATAGTTTGCACCGCCGCCAACACGGGTAATTCCCCAGGGTGTCGTTTGTGCAACGGGAGTGGGAGCCGGCTTCGTGGGCTTCGCCTGGGCCGTGGGAAGTCCTAAGGTAACCCACATGTCGGGATAAACTCCTTTGACTCCGGGGGCTCCGGCCATCTTCATGGCTTCGCTGTTGGTCATTGCAACCGCGATGCCCCGCAAGGCACTGCTGTATACCTGCTCAGGCTCCCGGGCCGGCATCTTCATCAGGGCGAAAATATCCCGGGTAGTCTGCAAAACTGCTTCAGGTCCTGCCTCCTTGCCGGGAGAGGCAGACTTCAGCAATCCCTCATCCTCAAATAAAACAATGAATTTCCCTTCGATCACCTGGGAGGAAAAGGTCACCAAATTGGTGCTGCTTTGATCCTCCATTTCGGGAATCTCTTCTTTTTGGCACGAATAAAGCATCACTCCGGCCAGCACAATGGCCAAAAACAACATTTTTTCATAATCAGATAGTTTTGTTAAACAGAAATTTGGAACTTACGGTTGTAATCATTAGCGGACTAAAAGTATTAAAAATATTCAAAATGAAAACATGCGTTCAAAAAAAACGATAAAATGTCAAAAATAATTGGATAAGGCTTTTTAAATCTAAATAAAAACTGGCCTGTCCGGAAACCACTTTTATTATCATTTTCTGAAAAATGAGGCTTACTGCTTTCTTTTTTCAACAGGGGGCTCCGGAAATCCCTAAATTGCACGCTCAAAACCAAAATATCATGGCCAAGCGGAAAGACATTCACAAGGTGCTGATCATCGGGTCGGGACCCATTATCATCGGACAGGCGTGCGAGTTTGATTATTCGGGGACGCAGGCGTGCAAGGCGCTCCGCTCCCTGGGGTACCAGATTGTGCTGGTCAACTCCAATCCGGCCACCATCATGACCGACCCTGAGATGGCCGACATCACCTATATCGAGCCCCTGAACGAGTATGCCCTGGAGGAGATCATCAGCAAAGAGCGGCCCGATGCCCTGCTGCCCAACCTGGGGGGACAAACGGCGCTGAACCTCTCGCTGCTCCTTTATAAGAAAGGGATTCTTGCCAGGTACGGGGTTGAGATGATCGGCGTGAATCCCGAGGCCATAGAAAAGGGGGAGGACCGTGTGGCCTTCAAGGAGATGATGAACCAACTGGGCATTGAGATGCCGAGGAGTACCGCGGTGAACACCGTCGAAGATGCCGAAAAGGTCGCCGCACAACTGGGGTATCCCGTGGTGGTGCGTCCTGCCTATACCATGGGGGGCACCGGCGGCGGCATGGTCTACAATGTCGAGGAACTCCGCACCATTGCCAGCCGCGGTCTCTCGGCGAGCATCGTCAACCAGGTACTCATCGAGGAGTCGGTGCTGGGATGGGAAGAGCTGGAACTCGAGGTGGTGCGCGATGCCAAAAATCAGTTGATCACCATTTGCTTCATCGAGAATGTGGATGCCATGGGCGTTCATACCGGCGATTCCTTCTGCACGGCACCCATGCTCACCATTTCCCCGGAATTGCAGCATCGCCTCCAGAAGTACGCCTATGCCATCGTCGAGGCCATCGGGGTGATCGGCGGCACCAACGTCCAGTTTGCCCATGATCCCAAAACCGACAGGGTGGTGGTCATCGAGATCAACCCACGCACATCGCGGTCGTCGGCCCTGGCCTCCAAAGCCACGGGATTTCCCATCGCTCTGGTGTCGGCCTTGCTGGCCGGAGGACTCACCCTCGACGAAATGCCCTACTGGCGCGAAGGAACCCTCGAGAAATACACGCCCTCGGGCGATTATGTGGTGGTCAAATTTCCCCGCTGGACCTTCGAAAAATTCAAAGGCCTCCAGGACAAGTTGGGTACCCAGATGCAGGCCGTCGGGGAAGTTATGAGCATCGGCCGCAATTATAAGGAAGCCCTCCAGAAGGCCATCCGCTCCCTGGAAATCGGACGCTACGGACTTGGTTTTGCCAGAGACTTCCACCTGCGCACGCCCGAAGAACTCATGACGCTGCTGAACTACGCCACCAGCGAACGGCAATTTGTCATGTACGAAGCCCTCCGGAAAGGGGTGACCGTGGAGGCTCTCTCCGTCAAAACCCATATCAAGGCCTGGTTCATTGAACAGATGAAGGAACTGGTGGACTTTGAGGAGGAAATGCTTGCCTTCAGGGGAGGGGAGCTTCCGGCGGAACTTCTGGGACGGGCAAAAAAGGATGGCTTTGCCGACCGTTACCTGGCCAGAATCCTGGAGATTCCGGAGGAGGTAATACGCAGCCGCCGTGAAGCCTTGGGCATCACCGAAGGGTGGGAAGCTGTGCCGGTCAGCGGTGTCGAAAATGCCGCCTATTACTATTCCACCTATAATGCCCCCGATGCTTCCCCGGAAACCCCGGGAAAGAAAATCATGGTGCTCGGCGGAGGCCCCAACAGGATCGGACAGGGAATTGAATTCGACTACTGCTGTGTTCACGCAGCCTTTGCCATCCGGAAGGCGGGGTACACTTCCATCATGGTCAACTGCAACCCCGAAACGGTATCAACCGATTACGACACCTCCGACAAGCTCTATTTCGAGCCGCTCACGGCCGAGGATGTCCTGAGCATTTACGCGAAGGAGAAACCCGAAGGGGTGATCGTCCAGTTCGGGGGACAGACGCCTCTAAACCTGGCCAATGAGCTTGCGGCTGCAGGGGTGAAAATTCTGGGCACCACCCCTGAAACCATTGACCTGGCCGAAGACCGCGACCGGTTCCGGCATATCATGACTCGCCTGGGGATTCCTCAGCCCGAATCGGGGATGGCCTCCACCCTCAACGAGGCCCTGGCCATTGCCGCACGCATCGGTTACCCCCTGATGGTCAGACCTTCTTACGTCCTGGGCGGAAGGGGCATGATGATCGTCAACGATGAAAAAATGCTGGAGCAGTATGTGACGGCGGCTGTCGATGTCACCCCCGACCGGCCCCTTCTGATCGACAAATTCCTCGAAGACGCCATTGAAGCCGAAGCCGACGCCCTTTCCGACGGAACCGACGCCTACGTTCCCGCGGTGATGCAGCATATCGAATATGCGGGAATCCACTCGGGCGACTCGGCATGCGTCATCCCTCCCGTGGTGATGACCGAACAGCACATCGAAACCATCAAGGAGTACACCCGCCGCATCGCCATCGAAATGAAGGTGGTGGGTCTTATGAATATCCAGTATGCCATGTATGAGGATGTGGTCTACATTCTGGAAGCCAATCCCCGGGCTTCCCGCACCGTTCCCCTGGTCTCCAAGGTGTGCAACGTCTCCATGGCCAACATTGCCACCCATCTGGTGCTGGGCCGCAAACTGTCGGAATTCGGACTGAAGGACCGGAAATTCTCCCACTACGGCGTAAAGGAGGCGGTCTTCCCCTTCAACATGTTCCCCGATGTGGATCCCCTCCTGGGACCTGAAATGCGCTCCACGGGTGAGGTCCTCGGCATGGCCGCCAGCTATGGCATGGCCTTCTTCAAATCACAGGAGGCCACCCAAACCAGTCTGCCCGCCGAAGGAACCGTGCTGATCACCATCGCCGACCGCGACAAGCAGAAAATCCTCCAGGTTGCCCGCAACTTCAGGGATATGAACTTCAGGATCATCTCCACAGGGGGTACCCAACGCTTCCTGGCGGAACACGGCATTGAGGCAGAGGCTATCCTGAAAGTTCACGAGGGAAGGCCCAACATCGTCGACGCCATCAAAAACGGGGATATCAGCCTGGTGGTCAATACCCCGGCAGGCCCCCGGAGCGAATTCGACGATTCCTATATCCGGAAAAATGCCATTAAATATAAGATTCCCTATATCACCACCACGTCGGCAGCCCTGGCCGCCACACACGGCATCCTGGACCGGCAGCATGGGAAGTACCACGTGAAATCGCTCCAGGAGTACCACGCTGACATCACCGATTAGGCAGGGAAGAGGTTTTTTACGGGCGATGGAAACGGGTGGCGGCTCTTTCATGGTCACTGGCCGCTATTTTTTTCCATGCATTGGTTCATTATTTGCCATTTTTTACGTACGTTTATCAACATAAAAAATAACATCATGAAAAAGTTTTGGGGCTGGTTTTTCGTCATACTGCTGATTGTCCTGGCAGCGTTCATCTACTGGAAATACTTCTTTACCTACAGCGAAGGATATCGCGCCGGTTTACTCCAGAAGTTCTCCAAAAAGGGAACCATCTTCAAAACTTACGAGGGCGAGATGATCCTTAGCAGTATCCACTCCCGTGCCGACATCGCCATCGCCTCCGAAAAGTTCCTCTTTTCGGTGACCGACGAAAAGGTAGCCACATCGCTCGACCAGATGCAGGGAGAATTCGTGGTGATCCACTACCTTGAAAAAAACGGAGTCCTGCCCTGGGTGGGCGAAACCAAATATGTGGTCGACAGCGTCAGGGTAGCCGATAATAACCCGTATAGGGGCGATGCGCCACTGAACTGAAGATCAGAGTATCAGAGTGAACACCGCAGGTGTGATGTGTAGGGTGGAAGTTTGAGTAACCCTTCCCGCTTACAGCGCTCCGACTTGACCTCAACCCTTTTAACGATTTGATGATTTAACGATTTGATGATTTAACGATTTGATGATTTGATGATTTGATGATTTAACGATTTGATGATTTAACGATTTGATGATTTCGCCATTAATCTTGACCTTGACCTTCATCTTAGCCTTAACCTCAACCTCAACCTCGACCTATTCGAGTGCCTGGGCGTCGGTGCCGAAGTAATCCTCCAGTTTTTTAAAGCTGTCGTCGGCTTCGTCGACAAAGGTTACGATGCGGTAGGGGGAGCCGAGCAACAGCTCAAGGGTCCCGTGGATCTGCTTTTTCAAGGGATCGAGGACCCATTCGAGTTCCGCAGGTCCCTGCTTCACCTCGTGGTGAGTCTTCGTCCTCAATTTTTCCTTGAGTTCTCTTGCCAAAACTTCCAGTTCCTGGGACTTTCGCCAGTGCCCCGCGCCTACCAACGGGGTTTTGTATTCCATGACCTCGGCAATCTTCCACTCGTAATCGAAATCGTTGAAGGAGAGAAATTTCGGTTTTACATTGGCAACAAGTACCTCATTCTTTTCCCTGTCGTATTGAAGCCGCAAATCATGCACATCGATGCCGTATTTGGCGATGATTTTCACCTCGAGGGCTCCGATGAAGTGGAGGGACCGTCCTCCCTGTTCGAATTTGTCGTTCCAGGTACGGGTGAAACTGCTGTTGACCTGCATTAATCCCAGGTCTAAAACATCACGTAATTCTGAAATATTGAGTCTGCGGGAACGGAGTTCGTTGTTCTCCGCCTGCAGGTGACTGATTTGCTCGCTGGTTTTGTCAAGGCGTCCTGCAAGTTCCGTGATTTTCTCTTCCTTGCTGCGGATCACTGTCTCCCAGAGGAGGTAGATGACACCCGTCGCTCCAAGGAGCAAAATTCCGTAAGCCGCATATTTGTTGAGAATCAAAAGGAGGGACACCACGACCACGACAGCCAGGATCAGGTAAATCTTCAGATTTTTATAGAATTTCATAGTTCAAATATACTGAAGGAATACAAAATAAAAAATCCCACATGAGGATCCTCCTGAAGGAGATGCCATGTGGGATGTCTGGTTCAACATACGCCTCCCCGTGTGAGAGGGCTATAGATGGTCAGCATCCTTCGGTGCTTCCCTCTGCTTTCATCTTGTACCAGGAGAGGGGGTGTGAATTCGGCCTCTCAAGGGGCATGCCGTAGACCCGGTCGAGAATAAGCTGTGCAAGCACTCCAAGGGCGCGGGAAACGCCAAAGAGCACGGTGTAGAAATTGTATTCGGTAATGCCGTAATGGTGGAGCAGCGATCCGCTGAAGGCGTCGACATTGGGCCAAGGGTTTTTGATCTTTCCGGTGGCGTCGAGGATTGGAGGGGCTACCCGGTACATGGCGTTGGCCAGGTTCACCAGCTTGCCGTTCTTGACATATCTTTCGGCAAACTCCTGTTGCACGGTGAACCGGGGATCGGTGATGCGCAGCACGGCATGGCCGTATCCCGGGACTACCCGTCCTTCCCTGAGGGTCTTCTCAATATATCCTGCAATCTGCTCGTCGGCGGGTTCCTCTGTTCCAAGGGCTTCGATCATCTCGAACATCCAGTGAATCACCTCCTGGTTGGCGAAACCATGGAGAGGCCCGGCCAGTCCCGTCATTCCGGCGGCAAAAGCATAGTAGGCATTGCTCAGTGCCGATCCCACCAAATGCGTGGCATGGGCAGAGACATTTCCGCCTTCGTGGTCGGCATGGATCACCATGTAAAGACGCAAAAGCCTTTTGACCTCCAGGTTGTCAAATCCCATCATGTAAGCCAGGTTCCCGGCCCAGTCGAGGTTGGGATTGGGATCTATATGGTGGCCGTTGTGGTAGAGCTTCCGGTAGATATAGGCGGCAATACGCGGTAACCGGGCAATCAGATTCATTACATCCTCATACATGAAATCCCAGTAGA
>CAYYJE010000019.1:0-4563 GCA_964472165.1 uncultured Prolixibacteraceae bacterium
GTAACCGGAAAGGATTTTCAATGCGACATACTGGTTATCGGAGGGGGTGCCACAGGTCTGGGTATCGCGGTAGATGCCGCGACACGGGGATACCGTGTTGTTTTGCTCGAACAGAGCGATTTTGCAAAAGGGACTTCCAGCCGGAGCACAAAACTGGTGCATGGGGGCGTCAGGTACCTTGCTCAGGGAGACATCGCCCTGGTGACGGAAGCTTTGCGCGAAAGGGGCAGGATGCGGCGCAATGCACCCCATCTTGTGAAAGACATGCGGTTTATCATTGGCAACTACAAATGGTGGGAACGCCCCTTTTACGCGGTGGGTCTCACATTTTACGACATTCTGGCCGGTAAGCTCGGGCTGGGCCGCTCCCTGCCCATGTCGGCCCGGAAAGTAAGGGATGAAATTCCGGAATTAAAGCAAAACGGATTAAGAGGAGGAGTGGTCTATCACGACGGACAATTCGACGACGCCAGGATGGCCGTCACCCTGGCTCAGACAGCCACCGACTTCGGGGGCATCTGCCTCAACTACATGAAAGTGACAGGGCTTGAAAAAGATCCAACGGGAAAAGTAAGCGGAGTAAAAGTTACCGACATGCTTTCGAACCGTGCATATACCCTCAGCAGCCGGGTAGTGGTCAATGCCACCGGGGTTTTTGTGGACGAAATCAGACTGATGGATTCTCCCGATACCCACAAGACCATCCGCCCAAGCCAGGGAGTCCACCTGGTGGTGGACAAAAAGTTTCTGGGAGGCCGGTCAGCCCTGATGATTCCAAAGACCACTGATGGACGGGTGCTGTTTGGAGTACCCTGGCATGACAAGGTCGTACTCGGGACAACCGATACTCCCCTCGACAAACCGGAAACGGAACCGCAGGCCCTGGATGCAGAGGTAGATTTTATTCTTGACCAGGCCGGACAATACCTGAATTCGCGTCCCCAACGTTCCGATGTCCTCTCCGTTTTTGCCGGTCTGCGCCCTCTGGCCGCCACGAAAAACGGCGACAACCAGAAAACCAAGGAAATCTCCCGCAGTCACAAAATCTACAGGTCGGAATCAGACCTGCTAACCATTACCGGCGGCAAATGGACGACCTACCGGGAAATGGCCGAGGAGATTGTCGACAAATCCATTGAGATCGGGAATCTTCCGCGAAAAAAATGTGTCACGGCAAACCTGAAGGTCCATGGATACGCCACCGGTGTGGACGACAGCACGTGGGACTATGTTTATGGGAGTGATGCCGTAAAAATCAGGGCCCTTGTGGAAACCGATCCGTCAAACGGGGAACTTCTGCACAAAAACTATACCTTTAAAGTCGCACATGTACGATGGGCAGTAAGGGAAGAAATGGCCCTGACTGTCGAGGACGTGCTTGCCCGCAGGCTCAGGGTCCTGTTTCTGGATGCCAGGGCAGCCATTGAAATGGCGCCGGCGGTAGCCCGGATCATGGCCGGAGAGTTAAACCATCCGGAAAGCTGGCAGCAGCAACAGATTCATGTTTTTACGGAGCTGGCTCAAAATTACCTTGTTCATAATTAATAAAACCACCTTATGAGAAGCAGCAATTCTTTGTTCTACGAAAAAGCAGGTATTCCCCGCCATCTGGTATGGGGGTATCTTGGAGTACTCATTTTCATGATGGGCGACGGCATGGAGCAGGGATGGCTGAGTCCCTATCTCCTGGAGAGGGGACTTACCATGCAGCAATCGGCCACACTTTTCTCGGTGTATGGGGTTGTCATCGCCATTTCCTCCTGGCTGTCGGGAGTTCTGGCTGAAGGGATAGGGATTAAAAAAACAATGCTGGCAGGACTGCTTCTTTTTCTGGCAGGAACATTTGGCTTTGTAGGATATGCACTGCCGGGACTTCATACCGGTGCAATGTGGTTTACCTATGGTCTTCGCGGATTTGGATATCCCTTATTTGCCTATTCTTTCCTGGTATGGATCGCCTATTCCAGTCCCCAGAAAGCGCTTGGAAGAGCTGTCGGATGGTTTTGGTTTGTTTTTACAGGAGGGCTGGTGGTTCTTAGCGCTTTTTATTCCAGCTGGGCAATCACCAGGATCGGATATATCAACACCCTTTGGAGTGCGGTGTTCTGGGTTCTTCTCGGAGCCTTTTTTGCGCTTGTACTGGTGAAAGACCAATCGGCAACGGGCATTAAAGGCAGTTTTAAGGATAAATTCAGCGAACTGGTAAAGGGGCTGACCATCGTCAGGGAAGAACCCAAGGTATTTCTGGGCGGTCTTGTAAGGGTGATCAACACCACGGCTCAGTTTGCTTTTCCTGTATTTCTTCCCACCTATATGGCCCAGCATGGATTTTCAACCACCGAATGGCTTCAGATCTGGGGAACCATTTTTACCAGCAACATCATTTTCAACCTGATATTTGGCTTTGTGGGCGACTCCATCGGATGGCGCAATACAGTAATGTGGTTCGGCGGAGTGGGTTGTGCCCTCTCAACCCTGCTGTTCTTTTACTCACCCCAGCTTTTTGGCGGGAGTTTCGTAGCCGTGATGCTCTCAGGGGTTCTCTGGGGTGCACTATTGGCCGGATATGTGCCGCTCTCCGCGCTGGTTCCCTCGCTGGTGCAAAAAGACAAGGGTGCCGCCATGGCAATCCTGAACCTGGGCGCCGGTATGCCGGTCTTCGTCGGTCCGGCAATTGTCGGGTTGTTTATCGGCATGGTTGGAAACGAAGGGGTGATCTGGATCCTGGCCATCCTCTATATCATAAGTGCGATACTGACGAAATTCATCACCCTTCCGAACAATGTAAAGACAATCAATCACCTGTAATCCCATAACTCATTAAAGATCATTTTATGAAACCGAAATTAAAGGAAGCCCTTGAGTCAGCGAGGGAGACCCGTGCCCTGCTGATCGGACAGCACATTCTCGACCAGGTTCCGGCCTTGTTCCGGGAGACTTTTCCCGGAAAACCGGCCATTGTGGTAGCCGATGCCACCACCTGGGAAGTGGCGGGTGAGGAGGTTCAGAAGCAACTGGAGCGTGCCGGCATTGAGTGCCGCTCCCCTTTTGTCTTCCCCGAATCCAGCCCCTATGCCGAATATGGCAATGTGGAAAAACTGGAAGAAGCGTTCAGGTCAGACCAGGCCATCCCCGTGGTGGTGGGTTCCGGGACATTGAACGATTTGACCAAGCTGGCTTCCGCCCTTACAAACCGGCCCTATATGTGTGTGGGCACCGCAGCCTCCATGGATGGATACACCGCCTTCGGGGCATCGATCACATACCAGGGAGCAAAACAGACCTTTTCCTGTCCAGCACCCACGGCTTTGATTGCCGACATTGAGATTATCAGGAAAGCTCCATCGGCCATGACCGCATCGGGGTATGCCGACCTGTTTGCAAAAATCGTGGCAGGAGCCGACTGGATGATAGCCGATGCATTGGGATTAGAACCCATTGAACCGAAGGCGTGGTCGATCGTGCAGGACGGACTGAAAGAAGCCCTGGCCCATCCCCGGGGAGCAAAAGAAGGTGAAGAGAGCGCCATCACATCCCTGATGGAAGGACTGATCCTGGGTGGGTTTGCCATGCAGTGGTCCAGGACAAGCCGGGTGGCCTCCGGAGCGGAACATCAGTTCAGCCATGTGTGGAATATGGAACATCATACGTACCAGGGAGAGACTCCTCCCCACGGTTTTCAGGTGGGGGTAGCCACACTGGCCATCACGCGCCTTTATGAAAAGTTGCTCCAGACTCCCATTGAAAATCTTGACGTGGAGACCTGCTGTAGCCAATGGCCTGCTGAATGGGAGGAAATGGAGGAGAAGATTCGTCGGATGCTCCCAAATAGTGATTTCCTGGGTACCGCACTGAAGCAATCCCGTGATAAATACCTGACCCGCGGGGAGCTTGCCCTTCAGTTGGAAAAACTCAAAACCATCTGGCCCGGGTTAAAGACAAGGCTGTCGGAGCAGCTGGTCTCTTCACAAATTGTCAGGGAGAAACTGATCGCCGTAGGCGCACCCACCGAATCAGAAGAAATCGGGATCACCCGGGAAAGAATGAAGGATTCTTTCCTGCGCGCATGGGCTATCCGCTCACGGTTCACCGCGCTTGACCTGGCAGTTCAAACAGGTTATCTGGAACAATGGCTTGATGAAATGTTCAACCCCAAAAGAGAGTAACCATGCGCATATTCAATTTTCTCAGGCCTGCACCCGCAAAGGAACAAACCATCACCGACCCGGCTGAACTCAATGCCACTTACCGTTACTGGCGGACCAGGGTAATGTACACCACCATGATCGGGTATATTCTTTTCTATTTTGTCAGAAAGAATATCTCGATTGCCATGCCCGCCATGGAAGCGGACCTGGGGATCACAAAAGCTGAGCTGGGCCTCTTTCTTACACTTCACGGGGTCATCTATGGCATTTCGAAGTTTGCAAACGGTTTATGGGGTGACCAGTCCAACCCAAGATACTTTATGGCCCTGGGATTGTTCCTCTCTGCCTCGATGAGTCTCTTCTTCGGATTGAGCAGCGGGGTTCTCGCATTCGGTATCTTCTGGCTTTTAAACGG
>CAYYJE010000019.1:4663-30415 GCA_964472165.1 uncultured Prolixibacteraceae bacterium
ACAAGTATTTGGCAACCCGGCCATCTGGTTTCTTTGCCTGGCCAATTTCTTTTTGTATACAATCCGTTATGCGATTCTGGACTGGGGACCCACATTTCTCATGGAAATGAAAGGAGTGGAACTTCAGCGTGCAGGATGGCTGGTTGCCACCTATGAAGGATTCGGCATTCTCGGGATGCTGGTCAGCGGCTGGATGATGGACCGTGTATTCAAGGGTCGCGGAGGAAGGGCTGCCTTTATCTCCATGCTGATCTGTTCCGTGGCGGTATTCCTCTTCTGGCGGCTCCCCGAAGAATCGATCCTGTTTTACGGAATTCTGCTGTCACTGATCGGGTTTTTCATTTATGGGCCACAGGCCCTGGTAGGAATTATTGCGGCCAATCTGGCCACCAAGAGAGCGGCCGGAACGGCAATAGGCCTCACCGGCTTCTTTGCTTATCTGAGTACTGTGCTGTCCGGTTGGGGACTGGGAGTAATAGTTACAAAAAGTGGATGGAGTGCAGGATTTTCAATTTTAGTGGGTTGCGGACTTGCGGCAACCCTGTTTTTTGCTTTCACGTGGAATGCAGGAAAAGTTGCTGAAATTAAAAATGAAAGAGAATATAAAGAACAATGAACGGAATAGATACAGAAAAGGAGGTTATGGAGATTTCCGGCATCGGGAAGAGACTGGAAAAGATCAAATTATTTGCCCTGGACATGGATGGCACCATTTACCTGGGAAATCAAATTTTCCCATTTACCCTTCCATTCCTGGAAGGACTAAAAAATGCAGGGAAAAAATATGTGTTCCTGACCAATAACTCTTCGAAAAGCGGGGACGACTATTACCAAAAGCTGAAGAAGATGGGTGTCGAAACAGACAGGTCCCTGATCTACACCTCGGGAGATGCCACCATTGAATACCTGAAAGGAATCCTTCCGGGAGCCCGGGTTTTTCTGATGGGTACACGGAATCTGGAGGAGGATTTCAGGAATGCAGGATTCAGGCTGGATGAAAGTTCACCCGACTTTGTGGTTCTTGGATTCGATCTGACTTTTACGTATGAGAAACTGGAAAAAGCCTGCCATTTCATCCGGCAGGGAGTGCCTTTTATTGCCACACATCCCGATTTCAACTGTCCGATGGAGCAGGGCCAGATGATTCCCGACTGCGGGGCCCTGAGTGCCGCCATCACGGCAGCTACGGGGGTAAAACCGAAAGTGATCGGGAAACCCAACAAGGAGATGCTTGAAGGATTGTTAAAACGTGCCGGGGTTACGAAGGAAGAATTGTGCATCATGGGCGACCGCCTGATCACCGACATCAAGATGGGTATCGACTTCGGAATTTTGAATATTCTGGTACTCACAGGCGAAGCCAAAGCGGAAGACTTGTCCCATTCACCCATAATTCCTGATTTTGTAATCGCGAAAAATGTGGATCTGCTGTCATTCCTTTGATTGTAGCGTCCATTGCGCGACCAACTTAAAGAAGAAACCGGAGACTACCGGGGTAACCTCCAGATATGTAAACAAACAATACTAACACAAAACCTTCCATAATTAAAGAAATCTAATCTATGTTTTCGAGTATCACCCCTGAAAGAAGACGGTGGTTAATTGTAACCGTCATCTTTATTATTACGGTTTTCAGTTACGTGGACCGGCAGGTAGTTTCCATCCTGAAACCCATCCTGAAAGAGGAATTTTCGCTCGACGACAAAGGCTACGCACTGATAATAAACCTGTTCACCATTTGTTACGCTTTGATGTATCCGGTTTCAGGATGGCTGGTGGATAAATTTAGTGCGCGGAAGATCATGTTTTGGGGGGTTATCACCTGGTCGCTAAGCTCCATTGGGAGTGGCCTGTCAAGAACCCTGGTCCCCTTTGCAATTTTCAGAAGTGTGCTGGGACTGGCAGAGCCGACCACCTATCCTGCACAGATAAAAACCGTCACCAGGTGGTTTTCAGGCCGGTTGCGCGCTACGGCCAACAGCATATCCGTGGCCGGAGGCACCATCGGTTCGGTAATTGCCCCACCGCTTATTGCCTGGCTGGTAATCTCCTTTTCCTGGCATGCAGCCTTCATCATTCCCGGTGTTGTGGGGCTGGTGGTAGCCATTATCTGGTTGCTTCTATACCGCGACCCCCCGAAGGGATATGTCCGCGATACGGTAAGCCCGGATGGGGATCCGGAAAAGAGTGTGGCCTTCACATGGGGCCAGCTATGGCGTAAAAGAAGCATGTGGGGAATTGTGCTGATCCGGTTCACCACCGACCCGGTTTGGTATTTCATCCTTTTCTGGCTTCCCGGATTCCTCATGGAAGAATCAGGTCTCACCCTTTCCCAACTGGGAATGGTGGGCTGGATTCCTTTCCTGGCAGCCAGCCTGGGAGGAATCGGAACATCTGCCTGGTCAGACTGGATGGTCCGCAAGGGAAGACCACCACTCCGCTCCCGGAAACTTATGCTGAGTTATGTGGCATTCCTGGCGCCCGTAATTCTGATCCCCGACAGCCTGGGTGTGGCCGTAACCATCATCAAATTCAGCATCCTGGCCGCTGTCGCACTCAGCTGGATCTATACCGAAAGTGTTCTGATTGCCGAAACCTTCCCCATCAACAATGTGGCCAGCGTGCTGGGCATCGCGGGAGGATTTGGCGCTGCCGGCTCCGTAATCTTCAACTACCTTATCGGACAATACATGGCAAGCATGGGAACCACATGGATCTTCATCGTGATGGCGCTCCTCCATCCCCTTGCGATATTCCTACTGTGGAAAATGATCCGCCCTGAAGTCCCCGACATGCCTGTTTCTCCCGTAAAATCTTAAAAACACGCAGAATTTTGTATTTTGTCAAAATAACTTATACCGTATGAAGAAGACTTTTTTAATCCTGCTTGCACTGCTCCTCATCACTGGCATATCCATTCCTGCAAATGGCCAGTTCCAGAATGAAGATGTATATGAATTCCCGGAACAGAAACAGATGAAACTGCTGAACTACCGGCAGAACATCATACTCCCTGACTTAGAGGGATTTGAAACCTTGAAATGTGATTTTCACATGCACACTGTTTTCTCCGATGGACAGGTTTGGCCTTCCATGCGGGTTATCGAGGCTTGGACCGACGGGCTGGATGCCGTGGCACTTACCGACCATATCGGCACAAAACACAAAAGGAACAAGGAAATCCTGATGAATGACCAGGACAACTCTTTTGAAATCGCAAGGAAGAAAGGTGAAGAACTTGGCATTCTGGTAGTGAAGGGCGGTGAAATAACCTACAAAAAACCATTTGGCCATATCAACGCACTTTTTTTGAAGGAAATCGAAAAGCTTGCCGTGGGCAATGAGATGGATGCGGTTGACGAAGCAGTCAGACAGGGAGCCTATCTCTTTTTGAACCACCCCGGATGGCCCAATGATACCAGCACCCTTTATCCGGTTCACCGGGAGCTGATCGCCCAAAAGAAACTTCATGGGGTGGAAGTGTTCAACGGATCCGAATCTTATCCCAAGGCCCTCGATTGGTGCGATGAATACGGGCTGGCCTATTTCAGCAATACCGACCTGCACTTTGCCAGCGCCAACTCTTACAGGGAGAAGCTGCAACGCCCCATGACCCTGGTTTTTGCAAAGAACCGCTCCGTAGATGGAATTCAGGAAGCCCTGGTGGCAGGAAGAACCCTTGCCTGGTTCAGCGGCAACCTTGCCGGGAAAGAAGAATTGTTGCGTGAATTCGTTCAAAAATCGATCGCTGTCAAAGTAATCGATCCCGAAAAAGGGATTGTCGAAGTATTGAACAAGACAGATATTCCCTATGCGATCCGCTACGGAATGTATATGTATTCCATCCCGCTGCCCGCCAATCAGATCCTGAGGCTGACGTTGCCGCAGGGTACGGAAGTCCTGTTTACAAACTGCCATATCCGGCAGGATAAGCAGTTCACCATGAAACTTTGGTGAAAATCCGGTTTTTTAAATCTATTCAGAATATACCAAAACCTATAAAGAAAAAAGGAGAATAAAATGAATATAAAGGAATCAGGGCAGGATCTGCCCATAAGGATGGAAGTGGATGTGCTGGTTGCCGGAGGCGGGCCTTCGGGAATTGTGGCAGCGCTGGCAGCTGCCGGAGAAGGATTGCGCGTAGCCGTAATCGAAAGCCGTAGTTTTCTGGGAGGCAACCTGGTCACGGGGTTACCGATTCTGGGCTTTCTGGGCCAGAAGGGAAACCAGATCATCACAGGTCTGCCACAGAAATTCATGGACCGGCTTGCCTCCGTGAATGCCGTCAGCCGGCACCGTCCCTGCCCTCTTCATGTGAGCATCACCCTGGTGGAACCAGAAGCCGTGAAGGCTGTGGCATTTGAAATGCTGGAGGAGAGCGGTGTGGAGGTGTTGTTGTATACCAGCTTTTCGGGAGCAATCATGGAAAATGACCAACTGAAGGGTGTTGTCATCGAAAGCAAAGCGGGAAGGGAGGCAATCATGGCGAAGGTTGTCATTGACTGCACCGGCGACGCGGATGTGGCATACCGTGCAGGAGTTCCCTGTGAAAAAGGAAATGAACAGGGAGGCATGCAGCCGCCAACACTGATGTTCAGCATGGGCAACGTCGACACGGACAAGCTCCGCTTTGCCATCGCCGGCGATCCGCAGCACTATCCCGTTGACTTTATTCCCAACTCCTATTTCAGAGAGAATGACCAGTACATTGTGGTCGGACTGAGAAATCTGATCAATAAGGCGAAACAGGATGGGTTGTCGCTTCCTGCCGCCAGGACCATCATCATTACCGGATTAAATAAAGGAGAAGCCTGGATCAACATGACCAGGGTAAACGGGGTGGACGGAACCGATCCGGTAAGTCTCACTCAGGGTGAATGGATTGCCCGCAGGCAGATCGGCGACATTGTCAGGTACCTCAACCAGTATGTCCCGGGATTTGAAAAGGCTGCTATTCTGAGAACCGCTCCATTTCTGGGCATCCGTGAAACCCGGCGCATTGTGGGTCACTATGTACTGACCCGTGAAGACATTCTCAGCCAGGCCCGTTTCGAAGACGCGGTGGCTGTGGCAAGTTACCCCCTCGATATCCATCATCCTACCGGAGGGGACTGTACCCTCGAATGGAGCGGTGATTGTTATGACATTCCTTATCGTTCACTGGTACCGCTGAAAGTGGAAAACCTGCTGGTCGCCGGCCGAACCATCTCCACGACCCATGAAGCCATGTCGTCGATCAGGGTGATGGCCCCTTGCATGGCCATGGGAGAAGCTGCAGGCAGGGCCGCAAAGATGGCTGTCAGGAAAGGAATTCCGCCCTCCGCGATTGACGTATCCCTGCTGAGGAAGGAACTGGTGGATGCAGGTGCCTTTCTAAGGTCCTGAACTCCCCGTTAAGACAGGGTGAGCTGCTTAAAAATGATCAGCAGGCTGCGTCTCAGTAATTCTGGGGCTTGTCGTGTCTGATAAACGTCTGGTTGTCGAGGTCGGCGAAGGCTTGCTGAAGCTCCTCCCTGGTATTCATCACGATGGGGCCACCCCAGGCTACCGGCTCTTTCAGGGGTTTTGCCGCAACCAGCAGGAAACGGGCCCCTTCATTTCCGGCTTTGACTACCACCTCGTCAAAACCGTCACCGGAAACATCGGAGGCTGTCATGAGCATGGCACATGCCTTTTCCTCAAAACCCGACAACTGTTCGTCGGCGGCCAGTGTGCCTTCGATCAGGTACACAAAAAGGGTATTGTCGTTGGAAGTTTCGCAGTAATGCCAGGTTACGTCCGGCTTCAGGGTTACATCGAGGTACTGGACAGCCAGGTATTCCCCCTTGACGGCCCCGGTCACGTTTTTGTATTTTCCGGAAAGCACCCTGACGACAGCATCCTCCTCCCTGATCTCCGTCACATCGTCCTGCCGGATGTCGCGGTAGGCCGGTTGGGTCATCTTATCCTTCCGGGGAAGATTTACCCAGAGCTGGCATCCCAGCAGCCGGTCGGAGGCCACAGGCATTTCCTGGTGCACGATTCCCGACCCTGCCGTCATCCACTGGCAATCCAGGTCATGGATGACTCCCTTGTTACCCAGGCTGTCGCCATGTTCGATCGCCCCCTGCAAAAGATAAGTAACCGTTTCAATGCCCCGGTGCGGATGCCAGGGAAAGCCCTTGATATAATCCTCCGGATTGACCGAATCAAATCCGTCGAGCATCAGAAAAGGATCAAAATCGTGGATATTGCGGTATCCCAAAACTCTCCGGAGATGAACCCCAGCGCCATCAACGGCATGAGCTCCCCGGATTACCTGTGTGCACTTTCTTTTTCCTGTCATCATGGATAGTTTGAAATCATCCGTAGTCCGGACGCCTTTCTGCAAAGATAAAAAAATTGAACGGCGAAACTCCCTGTCAATATTCCGTATATAATTCCTAATATTGTAAAAGGGATCCAAAACTTCAGATTAATGAAAAAGTTGCTTTTTATTGTTCTTCTGGCAGGGGGAGTTTCCCTGCTGACATACGCTCAGGAGAGGCCCCTTCATATCATGGTGATTGGCGCCCATCCCGATGATTGTGACCTTGTAGCGGGAGGCACCGCAATTTTGTATACGCAGATGGGGCACCGGGTAAAGTTTATTTCCATGACCAACGGGGATGCCGGGCACCAGTCCGCGGGAGGTGGAGCCCTGGCCAAACGGCGTATGATGGAAGCCCGGGAAGCGGGAAAGCGGTTCGGAGTAGAGTACCAGGTGATGGACAATCACGACGGGGAGTTGATGCCCACGTTGGAAAACCGGCTGAAAGTGATCAGGGAAATCCGGAACTGGGAAGCGGATGTGGTCATTACCCATCCTGCTGACGATTACCATCCTGATCATCGCTATACGAGCATTCTGGTTCAGGATGCCTCTTTCATGGTCATCGTCCCCAATGTGGCCCCTGATATACCCCCCCTTAAAAAGAACCCCATCTTCCTTTTCCCGGGTTTTTCCACTCCCGATATTGCAGTAGGCATCGACGCGGTATTCGACCAGAAACTATACGCATTGACGGCCCATGAATCGCAGTTTTTTGAATGGCTGCCATGGACCACCGGAACGCTTGACCAGGTTCCTGCCGATCCAAAGGAGAGGGTCAAATTCCTGGCCAGACGCTTTCAGCCAGCCGTGGAGCCTGTCAGAAGCTGTCTGGTGAAATGGTACGGCAAAGAAAAGGGGAATGAAATCAAATTCGCGGAAACTTTCAGGTATGCCCCTTTTGGGAAACGCCCCACGGATGACGAAACCCGGAAACTCTTTCCGATGATTGGTAAACCGTGAACCGCATTATTTCAGGAATCCTGTCCCTTTTGTATGTGGCAGCACTTCTTGCCGGAGTTAACTTCTACGCCTTTGGGAACCCGTGGGGAGAACAACACGGGAGAGCGAAACCAGCATCTGAAGCCAACCGGCAGGAACCTCATTTCAGGAAGATAGCCGGGCTGCCCCGGTTCCCGTATGCCGACGGATGGCTGGGAGGTGACGGGGGATTGTCGGTGCAATTGTCGGACACCACCGTACTCTGGATTTTCAGCGACACGTTTGTTTCCGGAAAACCGGAAGCTTCGTCGCGAAAGGCGCTGGACGGGATGGTGGCCAATTCAGTGGCCGTTTCCACCCATTCCGGAGACCAATTTTCCATTCAGTATTACTGGCGGAAGCGGGAAGGCGCCCATTTCCCCTTTTTCGAGTCACCCCACAAGGGTGAGAGATACTGGCCGGTCCACACTTTCACAGCACGCGACACCTTGTATGTTTTCATGCAGCAGGTCGAAACCGTCGACACCCGGGGAAAAGAAGAACTCTTTAATTTCAGAATTACGGGAATTACCCTGGCCGTGGTCACCAATATCCAGAATGGAGATCCCTGCCAGTGGAAGGTCAGCCTCATCCCTTATTTGGAATTTTACCCCATGGAGAGCTGGACACAGGCCACCACTGACAGGGAATGGCTTTATGTGCTGAAGAATTCCCAGAGGTCTAATTTTCTGACCCGGATTCGCCTGGACAGGCTCACCGCACCTTCCGGCTTCGTGGAATACCTCACCACGGACGACACCTGGACAAAAGGGAGCACCGGTGAAGACCGGAAGATCCTCTTCACGGAACAGGCCAACGGGAGTCTCGACTATTATCCCGACCTGAAAAAGTGGATATACATCTATGGTCCCGTATTTCCGGGGAATGAAATCAAATACCGTCATTCAGACCGGATCACCGGACCGTGGCCGACCGCGCAAGTGATTTACCGGACTCCTGAGCAGACAACAGGAAGCAGCCTGTTCGACAAAAGGCACTTCTGCTACCTGGCCCGGTCGCACCCCGCCTATTATGATGCAAACCGCAAGGTACTGCGGATTACCTACGACTGCAACTCCACCCAGTTCGCCCATGTGGCTTCCAGCGACTCCATTTATATTCCCAGGGTGATTGAAGTGGAGGCTTCATTCATGCTTGAAGGGGATTTGCAGAATGCCGGTCATTGAAAACCTGTCAACCGTTCGTCTTCTCCACTTCGGGAGATACGCTCTCCTTACCGGGATATGAATTATACTGTACGTTGCAACTTGAGAAGCGGTATTCCATGACATTTACCTATATTTGTCATATTGTACACTTCCTAATTGATCAAGCAAAAATGGCCTATTTCACCAGGATTTTTTCTTTCCGGTTCGTACGACTCTCATTACTCCTGATCCTTTTTCAATGGCCTGTGCAGCATCATGTAAAGTCCCAGACCATCGAAGAGTGGATGAAGACCCGGCGTCCGCTTCCCATCGTCCAGGTCTATGTCCATACCGACCGTGAGTTTTATTTCAGGAAGGAGACGGTAAGGCTGAAAGCATACCTCACTTTCAGGGAAGACCATGAACTGGTGAAGGGAATTGAGAACCTGTATGTGGATCTGGTGGATGAAAAAGGCGACGTGGTTTCAGTTCAAAACCTGATCGCTGCCAACGGAGAGGCCTCCGGATACCTTTATCTCCCCGATTCCCTGGCACCCGGCAACTACCTTTTGCGTGCCTATAACAGCTATCTGCGCGACTGCGGGAACGATGCCCTGTACACCAAACCACTGAGGGTGATGGAAGTGCTCAATTCAACAGAATTACCCACGCCAAAGGTGAAGAAACGCAGTGCTCCCCTGCCCGACGTCGCCTTTCTCCCCGAAGGAGGCTTTCTGCTGGCCAACACCGGCAACCAGGTGGCCGTAAAAGCAGTGGACACTTCCGGCAAGGGAATAAACCTTAAAGGAGATATCTGCGATGAGAACGGAGCAACCGTAACAACCTTTGATACAAAATTTCAGGGGATGGGGAGTTTTTATCTGACGCCTTCTGTAGACAAAACCTATTTTGCCCGGCTGGAAGACTACCCTGAATTCCGGAAGGAACTGGCCGTTCAAAAAAAAGGAATCAAGCTCCAGGTAGCCCGCCTGACCGAAGAAGAGGTGGTGGTCCACATCCTGATGAATACCGGGGAGTATGACAAGCAACCGTTTATCCTGGCTGACCTTTACCATGGCAACCTCCACTTTTACAAACAGTTCGAGGCCGGATCAGGAAGCCGGACCATGCGGATCCCCCGGAATATGTTCAGCGAAGGGATAAACAGACTCGTCCTTCTGGACAGGAATTTAATGCCTGTTTCCGAACGGTTGTTTTTTAACGGCCACATTGACATCAATAAACTGACTGTAACGACCGATTCCCTCCTCTACGCCACCCGTTCGGCCATCGGACTTCAGCTTGCCGACAACGCCGGAAGAAAAGAGGAGGAGATTTCTATGCTTTCGGTTGCCGTGGTGGATGAAAACAGCGTTGGCACCGGAGGTCCGTCGAATTCCATCTTGTCAGGATTGCTGCTTGGCCCGGAACTGAAAGGACATATTGAAAATCCGGCTGCCTGCTTTTCCAACGATACCCTTTCGGCAGAGAAAAAACTCGATTGGCTGATGATGACGCATGGCTGGAGCAATTACCTCACCGACACACTCCCGGCAGGAACCCGGCTGCCTGATTACCAGCCGGAATGGGGAATCTCCCTGAAAGGGAGGGCAGAACGGATTCTGGGGAAAAAACCCGTGCCCGCAGGTGAAATCATCGTGATGCTGTTTAACAAAGACAAGCCTGAACTGATGATGGGTATCACGGACGAAGAGGGATTTTACAAATTTGATGAGCTTTTGGTGATTGATTCAGCCACCGTAGTGGTTCAGGTAAGAAATGAGAAGGGAAAACTGAATACGGAAGTATTTCTGGACCCCATTTTTAAAGATCCCCCTGAAGTGACAAAATCAGAGATTAATATCCTCGGGAATTTCACGGAGATTCCGGTGGATTTGTACCGCCGGAAATATTTCAGCGACCTGGCATTGCGTGAGTTTTACCCCGACACCAGCTCGATCCTGTTGGGCGAAGTGGAGGTAAAAAGGGCGAAGAGGGAGAAGGAAGAGGATGATGGCCACTTCAGGATTTACGGATCCACGTCCCATTCTATAAAGATTCCGGAAAATGTCATGAGTTACTCCGACATCCTGGCTTTTCTGGCAGGAAGGGTCGCCGGACTGAATGTCAGCGGGAGCAGCGTGTCGATTCGCGGGGGCGGAACCCCCAACTTCCTGATCGACGGGATGATGTACGAAGGCCAGGACGGGGTGGAAATGGCCCGGTCCATTCCAGTAAGTGACGTGGATGTGGTGGACGTGCTGAAGGATGTCTCCGACCTGGCTCTCTTTGGAAGCCGGGGAGGAAACGGGATTATTGCCATCTATACCAAGACAGGTGAACGCACAGTATCCAATTTCTATACCCCGGGGGTGATCAGACGCAAGTTAATGGGATACCAGCCTTTTAAAGAATTTTATTCTCCGAAATATTCACCTGAAAATGTAGACAGACCGGAACCCGACTACAGGACCACTTTATACTGGAATCCTTTTGTAAATACGAAGGATGGCAAGGCCAACCTGACGTTCTTCGCATGCGATGAGGTCACCCATTACAATGTCTATGTGGAGGGCATTACCAGCGAAGGGAGGATCTGCACGGGAACAGCCCGCTTTACCGTCGACAGGTTCAGGTAAGGCAGTTGATGAAACTGACGATTTCATGATCACCGGGATGACAGGCGCCGGGTGGAATGAAAGGGGAAGCACTATTTTTTCCTTTGTCTGCACGGTAATTTTTCTTATTCTTGCAAAGAACAATTCATAAACTAAAAATCTGAGGATGAGAAAGATTTCCATCTACTTGGCATGCATTATGTTAGCTGCAGGAATTGCACTGCTTTCATGCAACCGGTCGGGCAATGTGACAAACAATGCTTTCACGACGGAGCTGCGGGCTCCCGCTTATCCCCTGGTCACGATCGATCCCTATACCAGCGCCTGGTCCGCCACCGACACGTTGTTTAAAGACGCAGTCCGCCACTGGACAGGAAAAACCCACTCCCTGATTGGCGCCTTGCGGGTGGATGGCAAGGTATACCGTTTCCTGGGAAAAGAGGAAATCCCCTGGAAAGTGCTGTTGCCCATGGCTTCCAATGAAGTCTGGGAGGGCAAATTCAGGCTTGAGGAACCCGCGAACGGATGGCAGACTGTGGAATTCAACGACCAGAGCTGGGAAACCGGGAAAGGGTCTTTCGGCACCAGGGGCATGCAGGGCCTGAATACCCTGTGGGAAACCAAAGATATCTGGGTGCGCCGCGATTTTTCGTATCCTGAAAATATGGGACCGGGCGACCTCTATCTGATCTATTCACACGACGACATTTTTGAACTGTACCTCAACGGGGTGCAACTGGTGAAAACCGGATTTGTCTGGCGCAACAATGTGATCATGACCCTGGATAAAAACATGCTGAACAGGGAGGGGAAAAACGTGATTGCGGCCCACTGTCACAACCGCACCGGAGGGGGCCTGGTCGATTTCGGCCTTTTTCAGGAGAATGAAACCGGTGAGGCATTTGCGCAAACCGCGGTTCAAAAAAAGGTCTCCCTGTCGGCTACCCAGACGGAATACGAATTTGAATGCGGCCCAGTCAACCTGACCCTTGAATTTGTTTCACCCCTGTTGCCCGAAGATCTGGACCTCCTTTCCCGTCCGGTCAGTTATATCAACTACACGGTTTCATCCAACGACGGAGAGTCGCACAATGTGCAGGTTTATTTGGAAACTACTCCTGAATGGGCGGTGCACCATACCAGCCAGGAAGTGGAAGTTGTAAAAGGGGAGACAGAAGGATTGCAATTTCTGAAAGCAGGAACAACTGACCAGAAGATTTTGGGCCGCAGAGGCGACAACATCAGAATCGACTGGGGATATCTCTATCTGAGCGGCAGGAAATCACCTTCCGTGAGCTTTGGAATCGGTGAATATGCAGAAACCAAATCCGCCTTTGCCGGTTCCGGCCGCATTCCTGCAGGGGCAGACCGGCTGGTTGCCGTCATGGCCAAGTCCATGCCGGCGATGGTATGTGTCGACTCCCTGGGTGAGATAACCTCCAAACCGGCTTCCGGATTTGTGATGATCGGCTACGATGATATTGAATCGATCCAGTATTTTGGAAATAACCTGAAAGCCTGGTGGACACAACAAGGAAAAGTCACCTTTCAGGAAGTACTGGCAGCCGCGGAAGCAGAACATCCTCAGATCATGAGAAAATGTGAGACTTTTGACAACAGGTTGTGGAAGGAAGTGATGAATGCCGGCGGGAAAAACTATGCGGATCTCTGCGTACTGGCTTTCCGGCAGTCGATCGCTGCCCACAAGCTGGTCAAAGACACCCTTGGTACTATCCTTTTCCTCTCGAAGGAGAATTTCAGCAATGGCTCCATCGGAACAGTGGATGTGACCTATCCCTCCGCTCCGCTTTACCTTTATTACAATCCGGAACTGCTGAAAGGAATGCTGAATCCCATTTTTTACTATTCGGAAAGCGGAAAATGGACCAAACCTTTTGCTGCACATGATGTAGGCACCTATCCGTTGGCCAATGGCCAGACCTATGGCGGGGACATGCCGGTGGAGGAGTCGGGCAATATGCTGATTCTAAGCACGGCTATTGCGGAGAAAGAGGGGAATGCCAGTTACGCAGCGCAGCACTGGGAGGTACTCACCACCTGGGCCAACTATTTGCTCGAAAAAGGGCTCGACCCCGAGAACCAGCTGTGTACCGATGATTTTGCCGGTCATTTTGCGCACAACACCAATCTCTCCATCAAAGCGATCATGGGGATCGCAGGCTATGGCCGGATGGCTGACATGCTGGGCAAAAAGGAAATTGCTCAAAAATATACCCAGGCAGCCAGGGACATGGCGCAGAAATGGGTTGAAATGGCCAGCGACGGGGACCATTACCGGCTGACCTTTGACAAACCAGGTACGTGGAGCCAGAAGTACAACCTGGTGTGGGACAAGCTTCTCGGCCTCGGAATTTTCCCGGAAGAAGTGGCCCGGAAGGAAATTGCCTATTACCTGACCCTGCAGAATCCTTACGGACTTCCACTGGATAACCGCCGCACCTATACCAAGTCGGACTGGATCGTTTGGACAGCCACCCTTGCCGAAGAGGACTCCACTTTTCAGAAGCTGACAGATCCGGTTCACCGTTATGTCACGGAAACCCCCGACAGGGTTCCGATGAGCGACTGGTATGAAACCACGAACGCCAAAAAAGTGGGATTCCAGGCCCGTTCCGTGGTTGGAGGATATTTTATCAAACTACTGGAGAAATAGTGGCGGCCAGGAATGGCATTCATTTCTACAGGTAAATTTTAGCGAATGAGAAATAAGCTGATCATTACGGCACTTTTTTCTGTGCTCTTCCTTTCATTTTGCCGCGGTGAAAAAGGCGGCACCACGCCTGAATGGGGTATGAGAGCCGACAGCAGTACCAGGGCTTTCATCAGGAATTACTGGAATCCCGGAGAGAAATATTTCAATTACGGGAACGGGGGTAGTAAAACCGAATTTCATTACTGGCCCCAGGCGCATGCACTCGACCTGCTGGCGGATGCATGGTTGCGTTCAGGCGACAGCACTTTTCTGACCCTCATGCACCAATGGTTCGAAGGCGTGCCTGTGAAGAACGGAGGCTCCTTCCTTAACCGCTATTACGACGACATGGAATGGAATGCCCTGGCCATGTTACGGGCTTACCAGGCAACCGGCGATGAAAAGTTTCTCCGTACCGCAGGGGAAGTGTGGGATGATATCAAAACCGGATGGAACGAACATGCCGGAGGAGGCCTCATGTGGGAAAAAAGAGACCGGTACGGAAAGAACGCATGCTCCAACGGGCCTGCAGCCATCCTGGCAGCAAGGCTTTTCAGACTGCATCACCGGAAGACAGATCTCGAATGGGCCAAAAAGATCTATTCCTGGCAGCGGAATACCCTGTTCGATACGTCCACCGGTGCCGTCTGGGACAATATCAAGGAGAAGGATGGTAACCTGGTCATCAATAAAAAATGGATTTTCACCTATAACCAGGGAACATTCCTGGGTGCCGCCACAGAACTTTTCGACCTCACCGGCGATTCGTTGTACCTTCACGATGCCGTCAAGGCCGCAGACTACACCCTTCACTCGCTGATCACTCCCGATGGTTTGCTGAAGGATGAAGGGAACCACGATGGCGGCCTTTTCAAGGGGATTTTTGTCCGTTACCTGACCCGGCTGACCGGGCACCATGCCCTGCCCCCTGAACTGAAAAAACATTATACCGTCTTTCTGGCCCGCAATGCCCAAACCCTTTGGAACGAAGGAACCGGCAAGGAATCGCTGCTGTACAGCTCCAGCTGGAAGAAAAAACCCGGTGAAGTTTCCGACCTCACCGTGGTCCTGAGCGGAGCCATGCTGGTAGAGGCGGTTGCTGAACTGGAAGGCAGGGGATACCTGACGATGGCTGCAGATTCCTCCTTTCCTGAATGGTCGGGAAATCCCGTTTTCAAGGGATGGTATGCCGATCCGGAGGTAGTGATTTACGGGAACCGTTATTGGATTTTCCCTACTTTCTCCGCCGAATATGAAAAGCAGGTTCATTTCGACTGTTTCTCGTCACCCGATCTGGTCCATTGGACCAAACATGAAAACATCCTGGATACCGCAGAGGTAAAATGGGCCTGGCGGTGCATGTGGGCTCCCGGAGTGATCGAAAAAGAGGGGAAATACTACCTTTTCTTTGGCGCCAACGACGTACACGAAGGGGAAGTGGGCGGTATCGGAGTGGCAGTGGCCGACCAGCCCGGGGGTCCGTACAGGGATCTCATCGGGAAACCGTTGATCAATGAAATTATCAACGGAGCCCAGCCCATCGACCAGTTTGTCTTCCGTGACCAGGATGGAAGCTATTACATGTTTTACGGAGGCTGGCGGCATTGCAATGTGGTGAAGCTGAACGAAGACTTCACGGCGCTGGTACCCCTGCCCGACGGGAACAGGGTGAAAGAGGTCACCCCGGAAGGGTATGTGGAAGGTCCGGTGATGTTCATGCGAAACAAGAAGTACTATTTCATGTGGTCCGAAGGAGGATGGACCGGCCCCAACTACCGGGTGGCCTATGCCATTTCAGACCATCCTTTCGGACCCTTTGAACGGATCGGAACAGTATTGCAACAGGACCGGGAAGTAGCCACCGGCGCCGGACACCATTCCGTGCTGAACATTCCGGGAAGCGACGACTGGTACATGGTGTATCACCGGCGGCCTCTGGGCGAAACCTCACCCCATCACAGGGTAACCTGCATCGACAGGATGGAGTTTGATGAAAATGGGAAAATCCTGCCTGTAAAGATCACCTTCGAAGGTGTAACATCCAGACCCTTACAAAACCTGCCCACTGAATAATGCCATCAGGGAAAAACGGATGGCTCCCGATTTGTCGTGGGTTTTTGACCGGAATTGCTAAGTTTGCATAATCATGTCTGATAAATAATGCGATGAGAACTTTTCTGACTTTTCTTTTGCTGGCAGTCACGCTTCACTCCCATTCCCGGTCTTTTCAGCCCGTGGATTATGTCAATCCGCTCATGGGAACCGATTCGGAGTTTAAACTGTCGAACGGGAATACGTACCCGGCTATCGCACGGCCCTGGGGAATGAACTTCTGGACCCCGCAAACCGGGCGGATGGGGGATGGCTGGGGCTATACCTACGATGCCTACAAAATCCAGGGAATCAAACAAACCCACCAACCCAGTCCATGGATCAACGATTACGGGCAGTTTTCACTCTTTCCCCTTACAGGCGACCTGAAGATCAATGGGGAAGAGAGGGCCAGCTGGTTCTCCCACAAAGCTGAAACCGCAAAACCGCATTATTACAAGGTTTATCTTGCCGACTACGATGTCACGGCTGAAGTTACCCCCACGGAAAGGGCTGCCATTTTCCGGTTTACCTTTCCCGAAAACGAAAACTCCTGGGTGCTTGTCGATGCCTTTGACCGGGGTTCGTATGTAAAAATCATCCCTTCAGCGCACAAAATCATGGGGTATACCACCCGGAACAGCGGCGGAGTTCCGAAGAACTTCAGGAACTATTTTGTGATCCTGTTTGACAGGCCTTTCACTGCTGCTTCCGTCTGGAGCAAAGACCACGTGGTGGAAGGGGTTAACGAGCTTCAGGACGACCATGTGGGAGCAGCCATCCGGTTTCAGACCAGAAGCGGGGAGCAGATTCATGCCCGCGTGGCCTCTTCCTTCATCAGTTATGCGCAGGCTGAACAGAATCTGAAAGAGTTGGCTGGTGATTCGTTCAATACCGTAAAGGAAAAAGGCAGGGCCGTGTGGAACAGGGAACTGTCGCGCATTGCCGTGGAAGGCGGAAGCGACGACCAGGTGAAAACCTTTTATTCGTGCCTATACCGGGTGTTGCTCTTCCCCCGGCAATTCCATGAGACTGATCCGTCGGGAAAAGTCATTCATTACAGTCCATACAACGGTGAGGTGCTTCCGGGATACCTCTATACCGACAACGGGTTCTGGGATACCTTCCGTGCGGTATTCCCGTTTTTCAACCTGATGTATCCCTCCCTGAACGAAAGGATCCAGGAAGGGCTGGTGAATACTTACAAGGAGAGCGGCTGGCTGCCCGAATGGGCCAGTCCCGGCCACCGCGACTGCATGGTCGGTTCCAATTCTGCCACCCTGATTGCCGATGCCTGGCTGAAAGGCTGCCGTGGATACGACATAGAGACACTCTGGGAAGCGTTGCTGAAAAATTCCGAAAATGAAGGCCCACTCCGTTCCGTAGGCCGTTTCGGAGTGGACTACTACAACAAACTGGGATATATACCCTACGATGTGAAAGTAAACGAGAATGTGGCGCGTACCCTCGAATATGCCTTTGCCGATTTTTGCATCTACCAGCTGGGGAAAGCGTTGGGAAAACCGGAGAAGGAAATCGCCGTTTTTGCAAAACGGGCGATGAACTACAAAAACGTATTCGACAAGGAAAGCCTGCTGATGCGGGGTAAAAACAAGGACGGTACCTTCCAGTCTCCCTTCAGCCCGTTTAAATGGGGCGACGCCTTTACCGAAGGGAACAGCTGGCACTACACCTGGTCGGTGTTTCACGATGTCGACGGTCTGATCGGCCTTATGGGAGGAAAAAAACAATTTACCACCATGCTCGATTCGGTATTCAGGGTGCCGCCGGTTTTTGATGAATCTTACTATGGAAAGGTTATCCATGAAATCAGGGAGATGCAGATCATGAACATGGGAAATTACGCCCATGGGAATCAACCCATCCAGCATATGATCTACCTCTACAATTATGCGGGGGAACCCTGGAAAACCCAGTATTGGGCCAGGGAGGTGATGGACAGAATGTACACCCCCGCCGCGGACGGATACTGCGGCGACGAAGACAATGGACAAACCTCTGCCTGGTATGTCTTCAGCGCCATGGGATTTTACCCGGTCACTCCGGGGGTCAGCGAGTACGTGCTGGGGGCCCCGTTATTTAAGAAGATCACCGTAACGCTGGAAAACGGGAAAAAGATCGAAATAAACGCCCCTGAAAACAGCGCGAAAAACCGGTACGTCCAGTCCCTGATTGTCAACGGTAAAGTCTACAATCCGAATTACCTGAAGTACGACGAGCTGACGAAGGGAGCCACTTTGGAATTCCGGATGGGTGCCGAACCCAACCTGAAGCGGGGAATCAGGGATGCCGATTTTCCATACTCGTTTTCGAAGAAGTAAAACTCGCTGGGTATTTACATCCCTGCCGTTTTGCCGTGCATCAGCAGTTCCACGGCATCCCGGAAAGAGCCTGCAGGGATCACCTCTCCGGAATTGACGAAAAAGATTTCGTCGGCATTTTCAATGGTGTTCAGCCTGTGGGCAATAATGACCTTTGTGGTGGATCCGGGGAGCTTCCGCAGGATCTCTTCCAGCTGTTTCTCTGTGACCGTATCGATATTCGCCGTGGCCTCATCCAGAATGAGGAGCTCAGGTTTGCGAAGTACAGCACGCATAAAGGCGATCAGCTGCTTCTGGCCGAGGCTTATGCCATCTCCGGAAGTCTCCACCGGGGTATCCAGCCCTTTTTCAAACCGTGCAAGAAGGCCCCCCAATCCTGCCTCTGAAACGGCTTTCTCTAACCATTCCGCTGAAAGCGAATGCTGACCTTCGTATCCAACCAGAAGGTTGTCCCTGACGGTTCCGGAAAAAAGAAACGGGTCCTGGAGAATGAAACCGATCTTACGACTGCGTTCCCAAGGATCATACGTCCGGATATCCTTTCCATCGAGCATTACAACCCCCGTTGAGGCATCATACAGGCGGGAGATCAGAGAGGCAATAGTCGTTTTGCCACCGCCAGTGGGTCCTACAAAAGCGTAACTCCTGCCCCTCTCAAGGCTGAAGTTTATCCCGTACAGGACTTCTGTCCCGTCGGGATAAGAGAAGGAAACATTTCGGAACTCCAGATAAGCGGATGAATGCAGTTCATCGGAGTCTTTTAACGTGGGAAGGTTGCTTTTCATGGATTGCAGGCGGGCAATGCGGTCCCAGGCTGCCAGTGCCAGTTGGAAATTCGCCCATAAGGCAGCCATCTGCCTGAGAGGGTTGTAGAAATTGTTGATATAGGCAATAAAACTGATCAGAAGTCCGATGGTGAAACTCCCTTTGATGATCAGGTAAATGCCCAGGGAAAGCACAATCATCTGCCCGATATTCGCAGCGAACGTATACACCGGCATCAGCGTGTTGTTGGCAATCCCTGCCTGCACCGACCGGTTGTAGTTTTCCTGGTTGGCGTCTTCAAAGCGATTCCGGAAATAATCGCGCCGGTTAAAGGCAATGACGACCTTGAAATTGGCCAGACTTTCCTGGATTTCGGCAGAGAGTTCGCCCGTACTTTTCAGGCTGGCCGCATTCCTGCGCTTTACCCAGGGCGATACGAAGCGGGTAAAGATCCAGATCCCCAAAGCGGGGGCGAGGGCAGCCAATCCGAGGGGAAGATTAATGATTAACAGGATGATGGCAGCGCCTGTGATGGTGAAGATGCTCCCGATAAACTGCATCAGCGACTGGGAGAAAAACTGGTTTACCTTTTCGGTGTCACTGTTAATGCGGGAGATCAGATCTCCGGCTTTGTTCTGGTTAAAAAAGTCGAGCGGAAGCTCCTGCAATTTGTCAAAAATCGAATTTCTGAGCCGGTAAAGCATCCGCTGACCAATTCCACCCATCAAGCGCATTTGCAGGTAATTCACCACGAAAGCCACCGCATAGATAACGAGAAGAATGCCGGAAAAGAGAAGTACCCCATGGAATTGTTTGGACTGAATATAGGTATCGATGGTATAACCCACCAGGTAAGGGCCTGCCAAACCCAGGATGGCATTGATAAGGATTGCCGCTAATGCCAGGATGAGATTACGCCGTTCTCCTCCTATGATCGATACCAGTTTTCTCAGGGAAGCAATACCCGTCGTCTTTTCCCGGGGTTCATTCTGCTCGTACAGGTTATAATTATCCCTCATAATGGTGTGTACTCCGTTGTGATTGATAAATCTGCACATATTCAGGGGAGTTCTCCAGCAACTCCCCATGCTTTCCGGTGGCAATGACCTCTCCTTCCATCAGGAGGATGATCTGTTCGTAGTCCTTCACAGGGGCAATTTTCTGGGTCACTGAGATGAGGGTAAGGTCAGGATAGTTGTTCCGGAGGTTAAGGAGGATTCTATCTTCGGTATTCCGGTCTACCCTCGAAGTAAAATCGTCGAGTAAAAGGACTTTCGGTTCAATGGCCAGGGCCCTGGCCAGCATAATCCGCTGTTTCTGGCCACCTGACAGACTGGTTCCCCTTTCCGAAACCACCGTATCGAGACCATGGGGAAGCGTATCGATGAACTCCTTCAGTTCGGCAGTCTCGACAGCCTTTGCCAGGGATTCACCGGTCACCTTGTCGCTGAAGGCGATATTCTCCCTGAGGGTCAAATTGAAGATCACACTATCCTGAAAGACCAACCCCACCTGATGGTAAAACATATCCCGGGTAAAATCCTGAAGATCAACCCCATCAAACCGGATCGATCCCGACGACGGGGTGATGAGGCCGGTAAGAAGGTATAGCAGTTGGCTTTTGCCTGCCGCCGTAGGTCCGATGATGGCTGTTTTACTGCCTGCCTCAATGGAAAATGAGATGTTCTTCAGAACAGGTTTATCCTCATAATAAAGGGAAACATCGTCGACTCGGATATCGCCACGGATGACCCGGCTCACCATTCCGTGATCCACAGGATCAGGGGAGGTCAGGACATTCCCGATCCGCTGGTAGGATGCCGAGGCCTGGGCAATGATGGTGCTCATAAAGCCGATCATCATAATCGGGAAGATGAGCATGACCAGGTAGCTGTTGAAGGCGGCAAAATCCCCGAGGGTCATTGTCTCTGATACCACATAATGTCCTCCCATCGCGAGGATGACCACCGTAGCCACATTGGCCACAAACATGATGATCGGGATAAGCGCCGAGAAGAGTTTAAGGACAGACATACCGATGTCACGCAGGACTTTGTTCGCTTCAAGGAATTTCAGGCTCTCAGGCTGCTGGGAATTAAGCACCCTGATCAGCGCCGACCCGATGATACTTTCGTCGATGATCTTGTTAAGGAGATCTATCCGCTCCCGGCTCAGCTTAAAAAGGAGCCGTAAACGTTTAAAAACCAAAAAAAAGCAAAAGCGATCACCGGCATAATCGCCATCACGGCCAGGGCAAGCTTCCAGTTGATGGTCAGGAGAAGGACAGAAGCGCCTGCCAGGATAAATACAGAAGAGACAATGGTTACAAAGGCATGGGAAACAAACATTTTTACCAAATCGACGTCGGAAGTCAGGTTAGTCAGCAGTTTAGAGGGATTTGACCTGAGAATGAACGACCAGGGCTGAAGCGATATTTTCCCTGTTAGCCTGGAGCGCAGTTCCCGGGCAACGCGCTCCGACGTATACGTCTGAACCACATATTGGAAAAAGGTAAAAATAAAAATGGCTGAGGAGGCCAGGAGAAACTCAAGGATCACGGTTTCGAAATCGAAGCGGTTGACTGCATAAGCATCAATACCCCGGGAGATGATCTTGGGAATGACCAGATTAACACCATTTCCTGCCAGAGTCAGAAGTATCAGCACCGACACGCTTGCCGACCAGGACCTGAGGATACTGAATATCCCCGGGTACGGTTTATGATTCTCTGAATCGTGTGACAACGATTTACCCATTCTGAAAAAATAACGTGCAAAGGAATAGAATAAATCATTCAGGTACAAAATTCATGAATATTTCCGGGAAATTATGTAAATTGTACATCATTAATAAATGATGAATTCAACCACATCTGACAAAACCTAAAAAAACCTATGAAACGACTGATTATTTTATTTTTTTACTGGTTTGTAATCCTCTTTTCCGCAGGATGTCAGAAAGATTCTGAAGAGCACTACCATTTTAAGTTCCGGTTCATCACTGAAAATTATAAACCGTATAATTATACCGAATCAGGGGAAATTACCGGATTGGCGCCCGACTTGCTAAAGCAGATCTGCCTGAATCTTGACATACCGTTCGAAGTGAAGGTTTTGCCCTGGGATGAAGGATATGCCCTCGCTCAATCGAGTCCGGATGCCGTGCTTTTCTCCACCAGTATGAATTCCGGCAGGAAGGAGCTGTTTAAGTGGGCAGGTCCGATCGCTTCCATGGAATGGCAATTTTATGCCCTTTCGCAAAACCAAATCCGACTGAATACCCTTGATGATGCCCGTCAGGTGGGGTCCATTGGTGTACTAAAGGACTATACCATAGAACAGTATCTAATCAAACAAGGATTTACGAACCTGGTTTATTGCACCGATCAGCAGGATGCCATTCAAAAATTGTTGCAGGGGACCATTGATCTTTATCCTTCCGACCGATATACCACAGAAGCCACGCTGGAAATCCTGGGACAATCCAAATACAAACTGGAAGAGGTGTTGCCAATTAAAACCGAGATGATCTATTTTGCCTTCAATAAAATGGTTCCTGATCAGGTAGTTGCCGATATTCAGCAGGAGATTGACCATTTTAAAAATAACGGACTGTTACAATCGCTGTACCAGAAATACCTCTATTCGTCAGATGTTCCGGGGATATTGCAGCTCTATACCGAAGAGTATCCGCCGCTTACGTACCTGGGAAAGTACGGGGAAATCAGCGGTTACGGTGCCGATGTGGTAAAAGAAATCATGAAGCGCAACAAGATCTTCGAGAAAATAAAAATCTCGACCTGGAGCAACGGCTATGACCTGGCCCTTGACAACCCCAATTTTTGCCTTTTTACCATGGACCGTACTGAAATCAGGGAATCATTGTTTCAATGGGTAGGTCCGATCGGCACCAATACAACCTGGTTTTATATCAGAAAAGGGTCCGGAATCACGGTCAGCAGTATTGCAGATGCTAAAAAGCTGACCACCGTAGGAACTGTGAGTTCGTGGTTTTCAGATCAGCATCTTCGCAATCTTGGTTTTACCAATCTGGTATCCGACAGCAATCCGGAGGTTATGACGGCAAAGCTGATGCAGGGTCAGGTGGATGCTTTTGTTTGTACGGATGTCACTTTTCCCGATATTTTAAGGGATGCCGGATATCAATACTCCGATGTGATTCCGGCATTTGCGCTGATGTCGTCTGATTATTACATTTCCTTTTCAAAGAGCACATCACCTTCCATTGTCAACCAGTGGCAAACCACATTTCAGGCCATGAAGGCCGATGGCACGATGAATGCAATCCATGACCGGTGGTTCCCGGAATAACCAGCAAAGATCTTCTATTTCCCGTTAAGGGATTCAATGATTTCCCGGAAGCTTTCTATACCGGCCTCCATGTTTTCGATGATATCGTTGGCCAGGATGTCAGGGTCTGGTAGATTGTCCAGATCGGTAAGGCTTTTATCTTTTATCCAGGTAATGTCAAGGCTGGTTTTGTCCCTTTCCACAATCTCCCTGTAGCTGAATTTGCGCCAACGCCCTTCCGGATTGGTTTCAGGGTGCCAGGTTTCAGTTCTTTTGTGCCGTTGGCCAGGTTGATAGCACACCATGAAATCCTGCAGGTCTCCAAAATGCAGGGGATTCTTCTTCAGGGTATGGTGGATGTTGCTCCGGTAGTCGTACACCCAGATTTCCCTGGTCCAGGGCTCCTTGCTGGCTGGCTTGTTGTCAAAAAACAACACGTTGGCCTTCACTCCCTGGGCATAGAAAATCCCTGTGGGCAGGCGCAGGATGGTATGCAGGTCGGTGGTTTCCATCAGTTTCTTCCGTACCGTCTCCCCGGCACCTCCTTCAAACAGCACATTGTCGGGCAACACGACGGCAGCCTGTCCGGTTGATTTCAGCAACGTGCGGATATGCTGCACGAAATTGAGCTGTTTGTTGTTGGTGGTCACCCAGAAATCCTGCCGGTTATAGGTCAGATCCTCGCTTTTTTGTTCTCCTTCCTCGTTGGTGAAGGTCATGCTGCTCTTTTTCCCGAAAGGAGGATTGGTCAGCACATAGTCCACCCTGAGGCCTGTGTCTGACACCAGGGCATCGGCAGGGGAGATGAAGCTGTCCGTTTCAAAATCCCCGATGTTATGGAGGAAGAGGTTCATCAAGGCCATCCTACGGGTGTTGGCGACAATTTCATTTCCGTGGAAGGTTTTGTTTTTCAGAAACTCTTTCTGCTCCCTGGTCAGGGAAAAGTATCCGGGGTGGGCAATATGGTCATAGGCAGCCAGGAAGAAGCCTCCGGTACCGCAGGCCGGGTCGGCAATGGTTTTCATCGGTTCCGGGCGGATACACTCCACCATCACGCGGATCAGCGGCCGGGGGGTGAAATACTGTCCGGCGCCACTTTTGGTGTCTTCGGCATTCTTTTCCAGAAGCCCTTCGTAGATCTTCCCCTTCACATCGGCCCCCATCAGGCTCCATTGCTCCTTGTCGATCATGTCGATCAGTTTGTAAAGCTTGGCAGGGTCCTGGATTTTATTCTGGCTCTTCAGGAAGATCTGGCCCAGGAAACCCTTCACCTGGGACAACTCCCGAAGTAAGGTGGTGTAATGGGCTTCCAGTTCAGCTCCTCGTTTCTCCTTCAGGCTTTCCCAGTTGAATTCCGGAGGGATGGGTAGTTTCCGTGAATAGGGCGGCTTGCTGAATTCATCGGCCATCTTGAGGAACAAAAGGTAGGTGAGCTGTTCCACATAGTCGCCATAGCTCACCCCGTCATCGCGGAGGGTATTGCAAAAACTCCATACTTTGCTGATGATGCCGGAAGTATTCTCTATTTGCGAAATCATTATTTTCGGTTTAAAATACTGATTATTAATCTTTTTACTGTCTCCATCTCTTCATGGTTGCTTACCGCCGTAAACAGGGTCAGTGACGCCAGGGCTTTGTTGCTGATGACCGGAATGTGGTTCTCATCAAACAAGAGGCCGTTCCTGTCGAGGAAATGGAGGAAGCAGGCAGCACCGATCCGTTTGTTTCCATCGATAAAACAGTGGTTTTTCACGATCAGGTAGAGGAGCATGGCCGCCTTTTCCTCAATCGTACGGTACAACTCCTCCCCGCCGAAGCTTTGCTGAATCTGGCCAATGGCACTTTCGAAACTCTGGTCTTTTGGCCGGGCAAAAACATCAGAAGGAAATTGGGATCGCATCTCTTCAATGATGGTGAGATAATCCTCCATTCCGGGATAAACGGCCGGGGATTTGGTGTTGCCTTTGGCATCGAGTTGTTCGTGGTCGTAATCGTCCAGGATTTCCAGCCCTTTGGCAAAAATGGCAAGGGTCTCACTTCCGGTTTCCCGGGCCTGCTCTTCGATAGCCCGGGTGAGAATGCGGATGCCGGTTTTCAGGTATTCCACCTGCTGCTGTTTTTCTTCCAGTCGTTTTTCGTTGACGGCATACCCCTGGACCAGGAAATCTTTCAGCCGATGGGTAGCCCACTGTCGGAACTGAGTGCCCCGTTTGGATTTTACCCGGTAACCGACAGAAATGATGACATCCAGATTAAAATACTCAATGTTCCTCGATACTTTCCGGTTCCCTTCTGTTTGAACTGTCAAGTATTTCTTGACAGTTGCCTCTTTGTCCAACTCACTCTCCCTGAAACAGTTGTTGATGTGAAGGCTGACATTCTGTTTGGTCTGTTCAAAAAGGGCGGCCATTTGCTGTTGTGTCAGCCAAACCGTA